>NZ_WWIC01000260.1:0-116623 GCF_009872555.1 Streptomyces sp. SID5643 | reverse complement strand
GCCGGCCGGGGCCAGGGCGCCCGCCCCGGCCGGGACGGCGCCCAGCAGCGGGGCCCCGGCCACGTCCGGCAGGTCCGCCAGATTGCAGCGCGCGGCGAGATCCGGGGCTTCGGGCCAGCTCCCGATCACGATCCCGGCCAGGTCCAGCCCCCGGGAGCGCAGTTCACGCGCCGTCAGCTCCGTCATGTTCAGGGTGCCGAGCCCCGCGGGGGCCACGACCAGCACCGGCGCCGACAGCAGCCGCGCCGCGTCCGCGAGGGTGCCGCCGGCCGCGTCGAACCGGACGAGCAGCCCGCCGGCCCCTTCGACCAGCACCAGGTCGTGCTCGGTGGCCAGCTTGGCGGCGGCCTCCGCGACCTCGTGCGGATGCACCGGGGCCCGGCCCGCCCGGCGCGCTGCCGTGGCCGGCGCCAACGGCTCCGGATACCGGGCGAGTTCCCCCGTCGTCACCGGACCCGCGAGGCGCGCCACCTCCGCGGCGTCCCCGGGCTCGTCGGGCCCCACGCCCGTCTGCGCCGCCTTCAGCACGGCCACCGACCGGCCGGCGGCCAGCGCCGTCGCGGCGACGGCGGCGGTCACGACCGTCTTGCCGACCTCGGTGCCCGTGCCCGTGATCACCAGTACCGGCATGTCATCCCTCCCGCGCCGCCGCGCACACGGCCCGCGCGATCCGCGCCAGGTCCGCGTCGCCCGTGACGTACGGCGGCATGGTGTAGATCAGATCGCGGAACGGCCGCAGCCACACACCCTCGCGCACGGCCGCAGCCGTCGCCGCCGCCATGTCCACGGCGTGGTCCAGCTGCACGACCCCGATGGCGCCGAGCACCCGTACGTCCTTCACGCCCGGCAGCTCCGCGGCCGCCGCGAGCCCGTCCCGCAGGCCCGTCTCGATCCGCTTGACCTCCGCGAGCCAGTCCTGTCCGAGCAGCAGCTCGATCGAGGCGCAGGCCACGGCGGACGCCAGCGGATTGCCCATGAACGTCGGGCCGTGCGCGAGCACCGGTACCTCGCCCCGCGAGATGCCGTCGGCCACCCGCGTGGTGCACAGCGTCGCCGCCATGGTCAGGTAACCGCCGGTCAGCGCCTTGCCCACGCACATCACGTCCGGCGTGACGGCGGCGTGCTCCGCGGCGAACATCGCGCCCGTCCGGCCGAACCCGGTCGCGATCTCGTCGAACACCAGCAGCACGTCATGCGCGTCGCACGCCTCGCGCAGCACCCGCAGATAGGCAGGGGAGTGGAACCGCATCCCGCCCGCGCCCTGCACCACCGGCTCGACGATCACCGCCGCGAGTTCGCCGGCGTGCCGCTCGATCAGCGAACGCAGCTGCTCGGCGTACGTCGCGTCGTACTCCGCCGGGGGCGGGCCGGCGAAGACCTGACGCTGGAGCACCCCGGTCCAGAGCTCGTGCATCCCGCCCTCGGGATCGCACACCGACATGGGCTGCCAGGTGTCGCCGTGGTAGCCGCCGCGCCAGGTCAGCAGCCGCTGCTTGCCGGGGCGGCCCAGCGAACGCCAGTACTGCAGGCACATCTTGACCGCGACCTCGACCGACACCGACCCCGAGTCGGCGAGGAAGACGTGCTCCAGACCCTCGGGCGACATGTCGACAAGGAGCTTCGCCAGCCGTACGGCGGGCTCGTGGGTGAGCCCGCCGAACATCACGTGGCTCATCCGCCCGAGCTGCTCGCGGGCGGCCTCGTTGAGCACCGGGTGGTTGTAGCCGTGGATCGCCGACCACCAGGACGACATCCCGTCGACCAGCTCCCCCGAGCCGTCGGCGAGCCGCAGCCGCACCCCGCTCGCCGACTCCACGACGAGCGGTTCCTGCCGCCCGGGCATCGGGCCGTACGGATGCCACACGTGCCGCCGGTCGAGCTCCAGCAGCTCGGCCACGGCCGGCTCAGGCATTGGGAGCGAGGTCCGTCCCGGCGCCCCGGCGGCGCACGGCGACCAGGTCGGTCCGCGCTTCCCCGGCCCGGGAGGGAGCCGCCGCCCCGGCGGAACCACAGACCCCGCCGCTCTCCTGCGAGCCGCACCCGCCGCCCTCGCCGCCACCGCCGCAGCCCCCGGACGCCCGGTGCTCCGGCAGCGTCACCTGATCGGTGCCCTCCACCTCGAACCCGGCGTCCGCGATCATCTCCAGGTCGGCCTTGCCGGCCTGGCCCTCGCTGGTGAGGTAGTCGCCGAGGAAGATCGAGTTGGCCAGGTGCAGGGCGAGCGGCTGCATCGTGCGCAGATGGACCTCGCGCCCGCCGGCGATCCGCACCTCGACGTCGGGGCAGACGAACCGCGTCATGGCCAGGATCCTCAGACACCGCTGCGGGGTCAGGTTCCACTCCTTGCCGAGCGGGGTGCCCTCGAACGGGATCAGGAAGTTGACCGGAACCGAGTCCGGGTCCAGCTCGCGCAGCGAGAAGACGACGTCGACCAGGTCCTCGTCCGTCTCGCCCATGCCGGCGATCAGCCCGGAGCAGGCGGACAGGCCGGCCGCGTGCGCCTTCTGCACGGTGTCGACGCGGTCCTCGTAGGTGTGCGTCGTGGTGATCTCGCCGTACGTCGCCTCGGACGTGTTGAGGTTGTGGTTGTAGGCGTCGGCGCCGGCCTCGCGCAGCCGCTCGGCCTGGCCCTCGGAGAGCAGCCCCAGGCAGGCGCACACCTCGATGCCCTCGTTGTTGTCCTTGATCGCCTTGATCGTCTCGGAGACCCGGTCCACGTCCCGGTCCGTCGGGCCGCGCCCGCTGGCCACCAGGCACACCCGCTTGGCCCCTCCGGCCACACCGGCCGCCGCCGCGTCGGACGCCTGGCCGGGCTTCAGCCAGGTGTACTTCAGGATCCCGGCCGTCGAGCCGAGCCGCTGCGAACAGTACGAGCAGTCCTCGGGGCACAGGCCGGACTTGAGGTTGACCAGATAGTTCAGTTTCACCCGCCGGCCGAACCAGTGCCGGCGCACCTTTCCGGCCGCGGCCACCACATCGAGCAGGTCGTCGTCGGACGTCGCGAGGACGGCCAGTGCCTCGTCGCGGGTCGGCAGCTCGCGCCGAAGCCCCTTGTCCACCAGCGTGTTCAGCAGGTCCATGGAAGCCGATCCTGTCCTAAGGAGGCGTCCGGGGCAAAGGAGAGTTCGCACAAGAGAGTCGCTTCGAGGTGTGGGTATTGCCACACACTGACCTGCTGGTCGTCCCGCTAGTGTCTGTGCACTGCCTACAAATTCCCCGGAGGACCACCCATGGCGTTCGGCTGGATCGACGAGCAGGCGGAGCTGCGCGCCCGCGCCGGGCTCGTACGGACTCTGCGCCCCCGTCCGGCCGATTCCCCGCTCCTCGACCTGGCGGGCAACGACTACCTGGGGCTGGCCCGTCATCCCGAGGTCACCGAGGGCGCCGCCCGGGCCGCGCGGGACTGGGGCGGTGGCTCCACAGGCTCCCGGCTCGTCACCGGCACCACCGAACTGCACGCCGAACTCGAGCGGGAACTGGCCGATTTCTGCGGCTTCGAGGCGGCTCTCGTCTTCTCCTCCGGCTACGCCGCCAACCTCGCGGCGGTCACCGCGCTGGCCCCGCACGGCTCCCTGATCGTCTCCGACGCGGGCAACCACGCATCGCTCATCGACGGCTGCCGGCTGGCCCGCGGCACCACCCAGGTGGTGGCGCACGCCGAACCGGACGCCGTGCGCAAGGCGCTGGCCGGCCACGAGGGCACGGCGATCACGGTGTCCGACACGGTGTTCTCGGTGGACGGCGACGCGGCGCCTCTCACCGCCCTGGCCGAGGCCTGCCGGGAGCACGGCGCCGGGCTGGTCGTCGACGACGCACACGGCCTGGGCGTCCTCGGCGACGGCGGTCGCGGCGCCCCGCACGCGGCGGGCATCGCGGGCGCCGACGACGTCGCCGCGACGGTCACGCTGTCCAAGTCACTGGGCAGCCAGGGCGGAGCCGTCCTCGGCTCCGCCCGGGTCGTCGACCACCTGGTCAACGCGGCCCGGACGTTCATCTTCGACACGGGTCTCGCGCCGGCCGCGGCGGGGGCGGCCCTGTCGGCCCTGCGGTTGCTGCGCCGCGAGCCGGAACGGGCGGCACGGGCCCGCGCGGTGGCGGGCGAACTGCACGCACGCCTGACCGCCGCGGGTCTGGAGGCGGTGCGTCCGGACGCCGCGGTGGTCTCGGTGCGCGCGCCCTCTCCCGAGGACGCCGTGAACTGGGCGGCACGGTGCCGCGCGGCGGGCCTGGCCGTGGGGTGCTTCCGTCCTCCCTCCGTGCCCGACGGCATCTCACGGCTCAGGCTGACCGCCCGCGCCGACCTGAGCGGTCGGCAGATCGAACGCGCTGTACGGCTGATCGGCGAGACGCGGCCATGAGTCGGCGTGACACGGCCGTGCGTCGCACGACGGCGGTCTGAGCGGACGCGGTTACATGCGGTCCACCCCGGCCGCGAACGCGGCCCAGCTCCCGGGGGAGAAGAGCAGCGCGGGTCCGGACGGGGTCTTGGAGTCGCGCACGGCGAGCAGTCCGGCCCAGGGCGGGGCGTCCGGGCACGCGGTCTCGACGCAGTTGTTCGCGCCGGTGCTGTAGCTGCTGCGCAACCACCGCACACCGTGCAGTTCGGTGCTTGAGGGGACATGACGAGGCAGTGCACGCATGGTGCCTCCTTACGCGCCGGCGGCTGTCCCGGCGATGAAATCCAACGAGTCCTCGGGCGAAAGGGCGTGGATCTGAAGGGCGTTGAAGGCCTCCGTGTAGGCCTGGAGGTCTTCTTTCCGTTCGAGGTAGAGGCTACTCGTCAAGTGGTCGAGAACAACCACATCCAGATCAGATGTGCTCGAAAATGAGAAGATAACGAAAGGGCCGGTGACGCCGATGTGCGCCCCCGCGGCGAACGGCAGCACCTGAAGGCGCACTTGGGGCAGCCGGGCCGCCTCGACCAGCCGTTCCAGCTGGCGGGCCATGACCCCGGGTCCGCCCACCTCCCGCCGCAGCACGGCCTCGTCCAGGACGGCGCTGAGTCTCAGCGGCGGGTCGGCGCGCAGCACGTCCTGCCGGGCCAGCCGCACTTCGACGAGCGTGTCCAGCCGGTCCTCCGGGAGCCCCTCCACCGCCGCCCTCGTCACCGCACGCGCGTACTCGGGCGTCTGGAGCAGACCCGGCACGACCGTGGTCTCCAGCGTGCGCATCGCGCCCGCCTGGGACTCCAGGCTGATGAAGTCGCGGTAGGTCGGCGGCAGTACCCCGCGGTAGGCGTGCCACCAGTGGTGCCGGCCGCCGCTGTCGTCGGCGCCCGTCAACGCCATGAGCAGTTCGCGGAGTTGGGGGTCCGCCACGTTGTAGGCGTCGAGAAGTAACCGAACATCGGCCGGTTTCACCCCGCTCGTGCCCGTCTCGATCCGGCTGACCTTGGACTGGTGCCAGCCCACCAGCCGGGCCGCCTCACCGCTCGTGAGCCCCGCAGAGGTGCGCAGCGCACGCAGTTCGGCGCCCAGCTTCCGGCGGCGCACCGCGGGACCGTGCTGCATGGCTCCTCCTTACTCCTTCCGAGCCACCCAAATACGGTCTCGCGTCGCAGAGTTCACCGCTTTGAGCGACAGATATATGCATATCTTGGTGGATCACCGCCCTTCACGGGTGTTCTGGTGGCACTCTGGCGACGAAGCACCAGTCCGGGACCGTACTCGAACCATCCGCTCCGTGTCGGGCTGCGGTCCCGTGGGAAAAGGACGACGTCGCCATGGCAGACCATTTGGAAGCATCCGTCACTCTGCCGAGCGATCCAGCCTCGGTCTCCGCAGCGCGTGCCTACGTGGTGGGCACGCTGGCGGAGTGGGGCCTGCCGGCGGACTCGGAAGTGTCCGACACCGTCCGGCTCATCATCTCCGAACTCGCCACCAACGCGGTGCAGCACACTTTCGGCCAGTCACCCACGTTCACCGTGGCCGTCGAGCTCGACCGCGACGAGCACCTGCGCATCGGTGTCACGGACAGCCATCCGCGCTTCCCCAGACGCCTGCCCGCCGCCGTCCAGCAGGACAACGGCCGCGGCCTGGTCATCATCCGCTGGCTGACCGCGGAATGCGGCGGCAGACTCCGTATCCGCCCCACCCGTGAGGGCGGTAAGACCATCTCGATCGAACTTCCGTGGGCCGTCCCGGCGCAGCCGCTGACGACCGCGGTGCAGCAGGAGCCGTAGCCGCTCCCGGCAGGACGAGGAAGAACCCCTCCAGTGGGTGCCCTCCGCGCATCCCGGCCCGCGCAACCTGCATCCGGGCCGTCCTCACGGCTGCGAGGCCCGCTCCGATCCCGCGGACCTGCCCCGGAGTGCGAGGCCGTCACCGGTGCCGTGCCGGCGCCTCCCGGTGCGCTGCCGCCCCTCGAAGCCCCGACGGCTGCCTGACGGTGTGCCGCAGCGGCGCGGGGGCCGTCACGTCGCCCCGGTCCGGTTCTTCCTCGGCGGTCTCCCCGGTACCGTTCGCCTCCTCGCGCAGCCCCGCCCGCCGCACCAGCCTCGGGAGCAGCCCCCACAGGCCGGCACAGACCAGGAACGTCGCGGCGCCCGCGGCGACACCGCCGGCCCGGCCCGTGGTCACGTCGACCACCAGCAGCACGGAACCGCTGAACGCGAACACCAGCACGCACAGGCCGGTGGTGGCCAGGCGCGAGGAGACCTGCACGATGCGGGGCTTGGCGCCCTGCTGGAAGAGGGAGCGGTGCAGCGCGGCCGGCGCGGTGAAGAGCGCGGCTGCCAGGACCGCAAGCAGCAGGGTGATGACGTAGGTGACGCGCTGGACCGTGTCGAGGTCCTCGAAGCGCGAGGTGAAGGCCAGCGAGAGCAGGAAGGCGAAGAGGATCTGCACGCCCGTCTGGGTGACGCGGAGTTCCTGGAGCAGCTCCACGAAGTTGCGGTCGGCGCGTTGCAGCGGAGTCTCGTTGCGTGCGGTGCAGGGACGGTGCTCGGCCATGGGGTCACGGGTATCCACGTGAGCCCGTGTCACGCTCCGGCGTGCGGCGGCGCGTCTGGACGCCGCCGCACGCCGGGCGGATCACTTCACGCGCCCGTACCAGACGCTCTTGGTCCAGATCTTCTGGAGCCGCACCACGTCCCCGCTCTTCGGGGAGTGCCAGAGCTTGTTCTTACCCGCGTAGATACCGACGTGGTACACGTTGCTGCCCGAGTGGAAGAACACCAGGTCTCCGGCCTTGCGGTTCTTGGCGGAGATGTGGCGCGTCTTGTTGTACTGCTGGGCAGCCGTGCGGGGGAGCTTCTTGCCGGCCTTCTTGAACGAGTAGAGCGTGAGCCCGGAGCAGTCGAACCGGTGCGGACCGGTGGCCCCGTACTTGTAGGGCGAACCCTTCTTGGAGGCCGCGATCTGGAGTGCCTTGGTCGCCGGCGTGGCTGCCGCGGCCTCGGAGGTGAAGCCGGGCGCCACGATCGAACCGCCCACGGCGGCGATGGTGAGCGCCGAGGCCGTGCCGGCCCGGACCATGAGCGACGGGACACGATTGAGCGCAGTCATGCGCAACCCTTCGTCAGCCGCCTGTGAAGGATGACCTGTCGGATTCGGGCTGGCGAAGTTGCCCGGCCGCTGACGCGGCTTCACCCCAAGGGCTGCTCGGGCGAGGTCATGGCGTGACCGTCCCGGCGACCCGTCGTGCTTGGGTCCTCCACTCCTGCCGATCCACTCCTGTCGACCGGTCATCCGGGCGGCGGCAGGACTCGGCGTCCGCCCGGATCGCCCCGCCACAGCGGCGGGGGCTTGTCGTCAGACAGGGATCTTGGCGCATGCCTGTCCGGATTTCCCAACGGAACCGGGGATTTGTGTTGTTACTCACCACTCACCCGTTCGGGTGGACACGTGTGCGTTCGGGCCACTGTCCATGCATTCACGGGCCCCCGGACCAGCGGCGGAATGCCCCATTTCGTCCCCGGGCTACGCGCGTTGCGCAACCGGAACGGTCCCGAAATCGGTCTCCCGCCTACTCCGAACAGGGGTACGTCTTTTGGTCCGTTTCGACTCAGCGGCGGACGCTCCGGCGCCGGAGCGGATCTCCGGACCGACGGTTCCGCGTCAACTGGCGGACTCCGGGGGCAGGGTGAGCCGGGCCGTGCGCCGCTCGCCGTCCAGCACCCGCAGCGCCCGGGCCAGGGTGGCGGCGTGCAGTTCCGTCTCGCCGCGCTGATGCATCAGGGCCAACGCGTCGCGCAGCGCGGTGGCCTTGCCGACCAGAGCCTGGGCGGCGCGCAGGCCTCGATAGGTGTCGCCGTCCTGGGCCGGGTTGATGCGGCCGAGCAGGTCGACCACGTCGAGGTAACGGTCGATCAGTTCCGCCTCGGCGCGCGTCAGGGCCGGCAACGGTGGCAGTTCGGGCGGCAGCACGGGGGCCTCACCGTCCTGCCGGCCGGGCGGGGGTGGCCTTGCGGCTGGGGATGATGCCGTCCACCAGGCCGTATTCCACCGCTTCCCGGGCGGTCAGGACCCTGTCCCGCTCGATGTCCGTGCTCACCTGCTCCCGGGTGCGGCCCGTGTGCAGCGCGAGCAGCTCCTCCATCCGGCCCCGGATGCGGGTCAACTCGTCGGCCTGGATGGCCAGATCACTGGCCTGCCCCCGGACCGGCTCGGGCAGTGCGGGCTGATGGATCACCAGACGGGCGTCGGGCAGGGCGAAGCGCTTGCCGGGCGTGCCCGCCGCCAGCAGCACCGAGGCGGCGGCACCGGCCTGCCCCAGGCAGATCGTCTCCACGTCGCAGGAGACGTACTGCATCGTGTCGTGGATCGCCGTCATCGCATGGAAGCTGCCGCCGGGGGAGTTGATGTAGAGCGAGATGTCCCGCTCCGGTGCCTGGTGCTCCAGGTGCATGAACTGGGCCATGACGTCGTTCGCCGAGGTCTCGTCCACGGGGGCCCCGAGGAAGACGATCCGCTCCTGAAGCAGCTTCGAGTACGGATCCATCGAACGCTGCCCGGACGCCGTGCGTTCGGTGAACTCGGGCAGCACGTAGCGGGCGGACGACCGGGTCATGACGAGCCCCTCCTCGCGGCGCAGCCGTCTTCTGCGACGACCGTCTCTGTCAAAAATGTACAGGATGTACGTCACGTTATGATGAGGGCATGGCCTACGAGATTCCGGTGACGCAAGCCAGGGCTGAGCTCGCCGACCTGATCAACCGCGTGGTGTACGGCGGTGAGCGCGTCGTCGTCACCCGGCACGGCAAGCCCCTCGTCGCCCTCGTCTCGGCCGATGACCTGCGGCGACTCGAAGAGGCCCGGGAACTCGCGGAGTCCGCGGAGGAGCAGGTGATCAGCGCGGTCTCCGCGGTCCGTGAGGTCGCGTCCGCTCCTGGCGAACCCCAGCGGTTCGGCATCGCGGCGGAGCACCGCAGGGCCGGCCCGGCTTAGGCCCGGACCGCACAGACGGAAGACCGTGCGTCCCCGTCCGCTACAGCGGGGACGCACGGTCGCATGGTGACAGCGCTCGCGCGCGTCGGCGGCGGTCAGGCGACTGCGGAGATCTCCCGCTGCCCGGCCGCGGGTTCGCCGCCCGTCTTCCGGGGCCTGAGCGAGCTGCCGAGCAGTACGGCACCCAGGCCCAGCACCGCCCACCAGGTCAGGGTCAGGGCGGGTCCGGTCGCCGCGGCACCGTCGAAGGACGACACCGAGCGCAGCAGGGTCGTCCCCGCTCCGGGCGGGAGCCACTGTCCGATCGCGCCGGCCGGCTCCGGCAGCATCTGCGGCGCCGAGGTGGCGCCCGAGAAGGGGTTGCCGATCAGCATCACCACGGCGGCGGCGATACCCGTACCGGCGGGGCCGACCAGGGCGGCGAGCCCGGCCACGGCACCGCCGACGGCCAGCGTGGACAGCGCGAGGACCCCCGCTTCCGCCCACCAGTCGCCGCCGAGCGCCCCGAGCCAGCTGTGCGCGATCCCGGCCGCGGCCACGCCCACCAGGGCGGACGCGCCGAGCAGTGCGAACGCCGCCCGGACGCCCCGCAGTCCGAGCAGGGTGACCACGGCGCCGGCCGCGATGCCGGCCAGGGCGAGCGGCAGTACGGCGGCGCTCAGCGCGGCGCCGCGCGGATCACTGGCCGGGGTGGGCACCACATCGACCGTCCTGACCTGTGCGCCCCCGGCGGCGGCCTGCCGCTCCACGGCCTGCTGGAGGAACTGCGCGACGGCCGGTCCGGCCGCGGACGCGGTGAGCAGTTCGGGCCCCTGCTGCGTGACCACGACCGCGCCGTACACGCTCCGGTCCTCGATGGCGCTCCGGGCGGCGGCCTCGTCGGCGTAGCGGTGGATCTCGAAGGCGCCCTCGTGCCGCTCCAGCTGCTTCTCGACCTGTGCCGCCGCGGCCGGCGGTCCGGCCACGCCGAGCGGCAGGTCGCGTGGCGCGATGCGGGAGGCCGGCCAGGCGAACGCCCACAGGGCGAGGGCGGCCAGGAGGGGTACGAGGACGACGACCGCGATCACATGGCGGTTGCGCGAGGGCATGGGGATCTCCTGGGGTGAGCGGACCGGAGCATTAAAAAGAAGGATCGTTCGTTTTGCTCTGCTCTCACCGTGCTCCGCTCGCGGCTTCTTGTCAAGAATGAATATTCGTTTTACGTTGTGACCATGGCTCGCGTGTCCCAGGAACATCTCGACGCCCGCCGCCGCCAGATTCTCGACGGCGCCGCGCTGTGCTTCGCCCGCAACGGCTTCCACGCCACGTCCATGCAGGACGTGCTGAAGGAGGTCGATCTCTCGGCCGGTGCGGTGTACCGCTACTTCAGCGGCAAGGAGGAGCTGATCGGCGCGATCGTCGCCGAGGTGATCGCCTCAATCCGCGAGGCGTTCGAGGACGCGGTGCGGCTCAGCCCGCCCCCGCCGCCGGACCAGCTCGTCGCCTCCGTGCTCGGCAGGACTCTGGCCGCCCGTGAGTCCCTGGTGGTCGACGGCCGGCCCGCCTTTCCGCGACTCGTCATCCAGGTGTGGACGGAGACCCTGCGCAACGAGGAACTGGCCCTCATCCTGCGGGAGGGCTACGGCTCGGTCCGCGCGGCCTGGGGGCAGATCGTCGAGGGCTACCAGCGGGCCGGGATGATGCGCGCCGACGTGACTCCGGACCATGTGGCCCGCACGATGATCGCCTGCGTCCTCGGCTTCATCGCCCAGCAGTCCCTCTTCGGGCCGACACCGGTCGAGGTCCTCCAGAACGGTCTGCGGGCGCTGACCACCATGCGGGACGATGACGCCGCGACCGGTGGATCACAGCTCGGTTAACGTGCCCGAAACGCGGTCCAACTAGCCTGCCGCTCCACGCCACCTGGCACTTTGCCCCGTGGCCGCGGCAGCCGGGCCCCGCACGGCCCGGAGCGAGGACTGTGAGGTGGGACGTGCAACTGACCCCGCACGAGCAAGAACGACTGCTGATCCACGTGGCGGCCGACGTGGCCGAGAAGCGCCGCGCCCGGGGACTGAAGCTCAACCACCCCGAGGCGGTCGCGCTCATCACCTCGCACATCCTCGAAGGCGCGCGGGACGGCCGGACCGTCGCGGAACTCATGTCCTCCGGACGCAAGATCCTGACCAGGGACGACGTCATGGACGGCATCCCGGAGATGATCCACGACGTCCAGGTCGAGGCCACCTTCCCCGACGGCACCAAGCTCGTCACCGTCCATGAGCCGATCGTCTGACGGGGAGGCCACCGTGATTCCCGGAGAGATCCTGTTCGCCGACGGGCCGATTGCCTACAACGAGGGCCGTGAGGCCGTCCGGCTCACCGTCCTCAACGCAGCCGACCGGCCCGTACAGGTCGGCTCCCACTACCACTTCGCCGAGGCCAACCCCGGCCTGGAGTTCGACCGTGCCGCCGCGCACGGCAGGCGGCTCAACGTCGCCGCCGGCACGGCCGTGCGCTTCGAGCCCGGGATCCCCGTCGAGGTCGAACTCGTTCCGCTGGCGGGCGCTCGCGTGGTGCCCGGCCTGCGCGGGGAGACCGGAGGTGCCCTCGATGCCTGAGATCTCGCGTGCCGCCTACGCCGACCTGTTCGGCCCGACCACCGGCGACCGGATCCGCCTCGCCGACACCGACTTGCTGGTCGAGATCGAGGAGGACCGTTCCGGCGGCCCGGGACGCGCAGGGGACGAGGCCGTGTTCGGCGGCGGCAAGGTCATCCGCGAGTCGATGGGCCAGGCCCGTGCCACCCGGGCGGACGGCACCCCCGACACCGTTATCACCGGCGCGGTGATCATCGACCACTGGGGAATCGTCAAGGCCGACGTCGGCATCCGCGACGGCCGGATCACCGGCATCGGCAAGGCCGGCAACCCCGACACCATGGACGGCGTCCACCCCGACCTGGTCATCGGCCCCGAGACCGAGATCATCGCCGGAAACGGCCGGATCCTCACGGCCGGTGCGATCGACGCGCACGTCCACTTCATCTGCCCGCAGATCGCCGACGAGGCGCTGTCCTCCGGCATCACGACCCTCGTCGGCGGCGGGACGGGACCCGCCGAGGGCTCCAAGGCCACCACCGTGACCCCCGGCCCCTGGCATCTCGCGCGGATGCTGGAGGCGATGGAGGCCTACCCGCTCAACATCGGCCTGCTCGGCAAGGGCAACACCGTCTCCCACGAGGCGATGCTGTCGCAGATCCGCGGCGGCGCCCTCGGTCTGAAACTGCACGAGGACTGGGGATCGACCCCGGCCGTCATCGACGCCTCGCTGACCGTCGCCGAGCAGACGGGCATCCAGGTCGCGATCCACACCGACACGCTCAACGAGGCCGGCTTCGTCGGCGACACCCTCGCCGCGATCGGCGGCCGGGGCATCCACGCGTACCACACCGAGGGCGCGGGCGGCGGGCACGCGCCGGACATCATGACCGTGGTCTCCGAGTCCTATGTGCTGCCCAGTTCCACGAACCCCACCCGCCCGTTCACCGTTAACACCGCCGAGGAACACCTCGACATGCTGATGGTGTGCCACCACCTCAACCCGGCGGTGCCGGAGGACCTGGCCTTCGCCGAGTCCCGGATCCGGCCCTCCACGATCGGGGCGGAGGACGTGCTGCACGACCTGGGCGCGATCTCGATCATCTCCTCCGACTCCCAGGCCATGGGGCGCGTCGGCGAGGTCGTCATGCGCACCTGGCAGACCGCGCACGTGATGAAGCGGCGGCGGGGCGCGCTGCCCGGCGACGGACGCGCCGACAACCGCCGGGTGCGTCGCTACGTCGCCAAGTACACCATCAACCCGGCGCTCGCCCAGGGCCTGGCCCGCGAGATCGGATCGGTCGAGAGCGGCAAACTGGCCGACCTGGTCCTGTGGGAACCGGCGTTCTTCGGCGTCAAGCCGCAGCTCGTCATCAAGGGCGGGCAGATCGCCTACGCGCAGATGGGCGACGCGAACGCCTCGATCCCCACCCCGCAGCCGATCCTGCCGCGCCCCATGTACGGGGCGATCGGGCGGGCACCGGCCTCCAACTCCCTCAACTTCGTCGCCCCGCTGGCCGTCGAGCACGGGCTGCCGGAGCGGCTGGGGCTCGGGAAGCGGTTCGTGGCGATCGAGTCGACGCGCGGTGTGACCAAGGCCGACATGCGGGAGAACGACGCACGGCCCCAGGTGCGGGTCGACCCCGACAGCTTCGCCGTGCACATCGACGGGGAGCTGGTCGAGGCCGAGCCGGCGGCCGAACTCCCCATGGCACAGCGGTACTTCCTGTTCTGAGGGTGGTCTGATGTCGCGTGCAGCACTTCTCGTCCTGGCCGACGGCCGGTTCCCCGCCGGAGGGCACGCGCACTCCGGCGGTGCCGAGGCGGCGGTCAAGGCCGGGCGGATCGGTGGGGCGGCGAGCCTGGAGGAGTTCTGCCGGGGGCGGTTGCACACGGCGGGGCTCATGGCGGCAGGACTGTCCGCTGCCGCGGCGCTCGGGAGCGATCCCGTCGCACTGGACCGTGCCGCAGACGCACGAACGCCGTCGCCCGCACTGCGGGTCGCCGCCCGGAAACTGGGACGGCAGCTGCTGCGCGCCGCGCGGGCGACCTGGCCCTCCGCCGAACTGGACGCGCTCGGCCGGGAGTTCCCCAGGGGAGCGCACCAGCCGGTGGTGCTGGGGCTGGCGGCCCGGGCGGCGGGGCTGGGACCGGTGGACGCGGCGTACTGCGCGGCGTACGAGAGCGTGAGCGGGCCCGCCTCGGCGACCGTGCGGTTGCTCAGTCTGGACCCCTTCGACGCGACACGGGTGCTGGCCCGGCTGGCGCCGGAGATGGACCGGGTCGCGGACCGGGCCGTTGAGGCGGCCCGGAAGGCGGTCGACGAGGGGGTCGACGCCCTGCCGGCGGGGTCGGCGCCTCTGCTGGAGATCGGCGCGGAGGTGCATGCGGGGTGGCCGGTACGGCTGTTCGCCTCGTAGCCGCCCTCCGAACGCCGTGCAGGCCCGCCCCCTCAGGGGCGCGGTGAACCGCGCGACCGGCCCCCGCCCACACTCCACACCAGCGCCTACCCCCCCACCCCCAAGGAGCCGCACATGCACCTCGACCGAACCAGCCACGGCCCTGCCGCCCTCAGCGCGGACGCCCACCGCCCCGACGGCACCCGCAGAGCGCTCCGCATCGGGCTCGGCGGCCCCGTGGGCTCCGGGAAGACCGCCACCGTCGCCGCTTTGTGCCGGGCGCTGCGGGACGAGCTGGCCCTCGCCGTCGTCACCAACGACATCTACACCCGGGAGGACGCCGAGTTCCTGCTCCGTGAGGCCGTGCTGCCGCCCGAGCGGATCACCGCCGTGGAGACCGGCGCCTGCCCGCACACCGCGATCCGGGACGACATCTCCGCGAACCTGGAAGCGGTGGAAGACCTGGAGGACGCGGTCGGACCGCTGGACCTGGTGCTCGTGGAGTCCGGCGGGGACAACCTCACCGCGACCTTCTCCAAAGGGCTCGTCGACGCGCAGATCTTCGTGATCGACGTGGCCGGTGGCGACGACATCCCGCGCAAGGGCGGCCCCGGCGTGACCACCGCCGACCTGCTCGTCGTCAACAAGACCGACCTCGCCCCGTACGTCGGCTCCGACCTCGCCGGGATGGCCGCCGACGCCAAGGCGCAGCGTGCCGAACTGCCCGTTGTCTTCCAGTCCTTGCGGAGCGAGGCGGGCGTGGCGGACGTCGCCGCGTGGGTGCGTTCGCAGCTCGCCGCGTGGACCGCGTGAGCGTGCGTGCCGGGGCCGGGGTGCGGTCCGTCGCGCGGATGGTCGCCCGTGCCGACGGGCGCGGCGGGACCTCGCTGCCCGTGCTGGAGAGCGACGGGCCCCTGGCGCTGCGGCGCACCCGGGCCATCGGCTCCGAGGCGCGGGTCATGCTGGTCGGGGCGATGAGCGGACCGCTCGGCGGTGACCACTTCACCGTGGAGGGCCGGGTGGAGGCGGGAGCGCGCCTGTCCGTCGGGTCCGCCGCCGCCACCATCGCGCTGCCCGGGCAGGCCAAGGGCGACGCCCGCTACGACGTCCGGCTCGAAGTCGCCGACGGTGCTCAACTGCACTGGCTGCCCGAACAGTTGATTTCCGCCCAGGGTAGTGACCTGTATGTCTCCACACGGGTCGAGCTCGCCGCGACCGCCCGGCTCGTGCTGCGCGAGGAGCAGGTGCTCGGACGCGTGGGTGAGGAACCCGGGCGGCTCACGAGCCGTCTGACCGTGCGGGTGGCCGGGCAGGCCGTGCTCGACCAGGAACTGGCCTGCGGGCCCGGCGCGCCGGGCGGCTGGGACGGGCCCGCCGTGCTGGCGGGGCACCGGGCGGTCGGGCAACTCGTCGTCGCGCAGCCGGAGTTCGCCGCTGCGCCGGTGACCGCAGGGGTGCTGGGGGAGGGCGCCTCGGTGGTGCCGCTCGCCGGGCCCGCCGCGCTGGTGACGGCGGTGGCGCCGGACGCCCTCGGCCTGCGGCGGCTGCTCGACGAGGCCCTCGCGTCCCTCTCGCGGACGTAGACGTCCGTAGAGCAGCACAGGCTCTCCGTTTATCGGATTGGCAACGAAGGGCGTCCGCCTCTGTTGTCAGGGACCTCACAAACGGGAGGATCCCCCGTACTGACCGAACGAGGTACGGGGAGGTCCCCCTTGAGGGGTTCGAGACCGAAGAGGCGGGTGGCGGCGCTCGGTTCGGCCGGCGCGCTCGTCACGGCCACGCTGATAGCCGGTGCCGTCGCGGCGCCCACGGCGACCGCGACCGCGGGCGGCGGCCACGGCCAGGACCGGGAGGCCCGGGGCACCGCGATCGCCGCAGCCCGGGCCGCGAAGGCCGGCATCGACTGGCAGGACTGCCCCGCCGACTGGAATCTGGCCAAGCCGATCCAGTGCGGATACGTCTCCGTGCCGCTCGACTACGCCAAGCCGTACGGCAAGCAGATCAAACTCGCCGTCGACCGCATCGGCAACACGGGCACCAAGGCCGAGCGGCAGGGCGCGCTCATCTACAACCCCGGCGGCCCCGGTGGCTCCGGACTGCGCTTCCCGGCCCGGGTCACCAACAAGAACGCCGTCTGGGCCAACGCGGCCAAGGCCTACGACTTCGTGGGCTTCGACCCGCGCGGCGTCGGCAAGTCGACGCCCATCTCCTGCGTGGACCCGCAGGAGTTCGTCAAGGCACCCAAGATGGACCCGGTGCCCGACTCGGAGGCGGACAAGCTCGCCCAGCGCAAGCTGGCCCGCGAGTACGCCGAGGGCTGCCAGGAGCGCAGCGGCTGGATGCTGCCGCACATGACCACGCCGAACACCGCGCGCGACCTCGACGTCATCCGCGCCGCGCTCGGCGAGAAGAAGCTCAACTTCCTCGGTGTCTCCTACGGCACCTACCTGGGCGCCGTCTACGGCACGCTCTTCCCGGGCCACGTGCGCCGCATGGTCGTCGACAGCGTCGTCAATCCGTCCCGCGAGAAGATCTGGTACCAGGCCAACCTGGACCAGGACGTCGCCTTCGAGGACCGCTGGAAGGACTGGCAGGACTGGGTCGCCGCGAACGACGCGACCTACCACCTCGGCACCACCCGAGCCGCGGTCCAGGCGAAGTGGCTGGAGCTGCGCGCCACCGCGAAGAAGAACCCCCTCGGCGGGCTCGTCGGCCCGGCCGAGCTCATCTCCTTCTTCCAGAGCGCCCCGTACTACGACTCCGCCTGGGCGCCGACCGCCTCGGTCTTCAGCAAGTACGTCGCCGGCGACACCCAGGCGCTGGTGGACGCGGCCGCTCCCCACCCGTCCGACACGGCGGGCAACGCCGCCGCGGAGAACGGCAACGCCGTCTACACGGCCGTGGAGTGCGCCGACGCCAAGTGGCCCACCAGCTGGCAGCGGTGGGACCGGGACAACACCCGGCTCCACAAGGACCACCCGTTCATGACGTGGGCCAACGCCTGGATGAACCTGCCGTGCGCCACCTGGCCGGCCAAGCAGCAGACGCCGGTGAACGTCAAGACCGGCAAGGGCCTGCCCGGCGTGCTCATCGTCCAGTCCGAGCGGGACGCGGCCACCCCGTACGGGGGCGCCGTGGAACTGCACAAGCGGTTCAAGGGCTCGCGCCTGATCACGGAGAAGGACGCGGGCTCCCACGGTGTGACGAGCCTGGTCAACCCGTGCATCAACCCCCGGGTGGACAGCTACCTGCTCACCGGCAGGCTGGACACCGCCGACGTGACGTGCGCGCCGCACGCCACGCCGAAGCCGTAGCCGTCGTCCGACGGTGATGAGGGGCGGCCGGGCCACCGGCCGCCCCTCGCTCATGCCGGCCGGGCCCCGAACCAGGCGTCCTCCGCCGCGTAGTCGAAGAGGTCCGGGTACGCGCGGGCGAGGGTGGGGAACGCCTCCCGCCAGTCCTGCCCGGACAGCCTGCCGGTGAGCCACTCGACCGTCTCCGGCAGGCTGTCCTGGTAGGACACGACCGGCCGGTAGCCCAGCTCCCGTTCCGCGGCGGACATGTCGCACACCACCGGCAGCTCCACCGACCAGGGCGAGCTGCCCACGGACGCCTGGGCCGGACCGTCCAGCAGGACGGTCTCCGTCTCCACCCCCATGACCGCGTCCACGGCGGCACCGATCTCCGACACCGTCAGCGGCCGCGGATCACAGGCGTTGAGCACCCGCGAGCCCGGCCGGGCCGCCGACAGCCGGATCAGTTCGGCGATATTGCGGGCGGCCGAGGAGTGGAAGAGGCTCTCCCCCCGGAAGGCGAGCACCCGCCTGCGCCGGCCGTCGAGGTTGCGCTTGACGAAGGACAGCTCACGGGGGAGCGGGCTGTACGGTCCGTGGACCGCGCCGGGGCGCAGCACGGTGGTGGGCAACCGGTCCGCCGCCAGGAGTTCACGCTCCAGGGCCACCTTGCCGGTGCTGTAGGAGGCGTCCCCCGGCGGGACCGTCACCTGGCCCTCCCCGATCGGCACGGGGTACCGCGGGAGGCCGTCCGGCTCGCCCATGGTGTCGAAGCCGCGGCCCTCACCGTCCTCGTACACCGACACGCTCGACACCACCACGGCCGCGCCGATCCGGTCGGCCAGGGCCGTCAACTGCCGTGCGTGCCGGGCACCGTAGGCGACCAGGTCGACCACGAGGTCGCAGCCGTCACCGACCAGCGCGCCGAGCGCCGCGTCGTCCTCGCGGTCCAGCCGCCGTGTCCGTACCCCACCGGGCCAGTTCTCGTCCCGCCCGCCGCCGCGCGAGGCGGCCGTCACCTCCCAGCCGTCCCGCGCCAGCGCCTGCACCGCCGGCCTCCCGATCTGCCCGCCGGCCCCGATCACCACCGCACGTCCCATGCCGCGACCGTAGATCGCCGCGGCGCGGCCGGGGAACCTGCCTCTGCCGACAGCAGAACTCAACTGAGGGGCATACGCCGGAACTTGCGCTCCTTCGTGGTGGCGGCCTCCTCGGCCTTCACCACGGCCGCGTACCGGTCGACGTACTCCTGCTGGGACAGCGAGAGGATCGCGTACATGATCTCGTCGGTGATGGCGCGCAGGACGGCCTTCTCGTTCTCCATGCCCTCGTAGCGGGAGAAGTCGAGGGGCTTGCCGAAGCGGATCACGACGGGGTGGATGTTGGGGATGACCTTGCCGGGCGGCTGGGCCTCGAAGGTGCCGATCATCGCGCAGGGGATCACCGGCACGCCGGCCTTGAGGGCCATCACCGCCACCCCGACCTTGCCCTTGTAGAGCCGGCCGTCGTGCGAACGGGTGCCCTCGGGGTAGATGCCGAGCAGTTCGTCCTTGCTCAGTACGCCCAGACCCTCACGGATCGCTGCCTGGCCCGCGTCCTTGCCGGAGCGGTCGACCGGGATCTGCCCCGCGCTGCGGAAGAAGAACGCCGTCAGGCGGCCCTTGACCCCGGGTCCCGTGAAGTACTCGGCCTTCGCGAGGAAGGTGATGCGCCGTTTGAGGATGGCAGGCATCAGAAAGTGGTCCGAGAACGACAGGTGGTTGCCGGCGATGATCGCGGCGCCCTCCCCGGGTACGTGCTCCAGGCCCTCTATTCGAGGCCGGAAGACCAGTCGCAGCAGCGGACCCAGCAGCACGTATTTCAGCAGGTAGTAGAACAAAGCGGGCGCTCCTCGACTCTCGCGGTGGACTCAACCGCCGCGTTCCAGCAGGTCAACCGGCATGTCGTGGGGTGCCAGTGTAGGTGCAGGCACGGCCACCGGGCACCTCGTGCGGGCGGACCGCACAGATCCTTCGCCATTTGACTGATGGTCAGTCAGGCGGGTGCTGCCGATGGTGCTCATGCGGCTGGGGAGAACCGCGGGACCAGCGTGCTGCGCGGTCCGGGTGACCGGCAAGCCGAACGGGTGGTCTGGCGCGACAGCGGGGGTGCGTGGCGGGCCGGTGGCTCTTGCGGGCGGACGGCCGCTGTGGGCCGGTGGCCTTCGCCGCTCCGCCGAGTAAGGTGCCAGGCATGCGGATCGCTGTTTCCTCGGACATGGACGAACCCGTCGCCCGCTCCCTCGTCGCCGCCCTGCGCGAGCGGGGGCACGACGTGCGCCCGCACGGGGCGCTGCGCCCGGGCGACGACCCGCAGTGGGCGGTGTGCTCCGCGGCCGCGGCCCGCGAGGTCGCCGACGGTACGGCGGATCAGGCGGTGGTGTGCTGCTGGACCGGCACGGGCGCCTCGATCGCCGCGAACAAGGTGCCCGGCGTACGGGCCGCCCTGTGCACCGACGCCTGCACGGCCGACGGGGCCCGCCGCTGGAACGACGCCAACGTGCTCGCGCTCAGCCTGCGGCTGACGTCGCAGCCGCTGCTGACGGAGATCCTCGACGCGTGGTTCGCCGGAGAGCCCAGCGCGGACGCCGAGGACCGGCAGAACGTCGACCGCGTCCGGCTGCTCGATCACGGCAGGACCCCTGTGTAGGTCACAGCCGCACGATGATCAGCGCCGTGTCGTCGGTTGCGCCCCCGGGCGGCAGCAGCTCCGTCAGGACGGTGTCGGCCAGTGTCTCCGGGTCCTGGTCCCGGTGCTTGCGCAGGGCCTCGGCGAGCCGGTCCAGGCCGGTGTAGATGTCCTCGGTGCGCCGTTCGATCAGGCCGTCGGTGTAGAGCACGAGCGTGGCGCCCCTCTGGAACGTGGTCTCGGCCTGGGGCCGTGGGATCGGGTCCGGGCGGGCGTCCAGCGGCGTGTCCGTGGCCTGGTCGAGGAACTCCGTACGGCCGTCCGGGTGGACGAGCACGGGCGGGGGGTGTCCGGCGCTGCTGTACGTGATGACGTGGCGGTCGCAGTCGATGAAGGTCGTCACGGCGGTCGCCGACTCGGCCCCGTCGATCACGTGGGCGTAGCGGCCCAGCACGTCCAGGGCCTGGGCCGGCCCCGCCCCCACCCGGGAGGCCGCGCTGAGCGCACTGCGCAACTGGCCCATCACCCCGGCGGCCGCCAGCCCGTGCCCGACCACGTCGCCCACCGCCACGCCGATCCGGTCGCCGCCCACCAGGTCGACCAGGTCGTACCAGTCCCCGCAGACGTTGAGCGCGCCCACGGCGGGGCGGTACCGCACGGCGGCCGGGTGATTGCGGACCTGCCGGGGCGCGGGAAGCATCGCATCCTGCAACGCCAGCGCCACCTCCCGCTCCCGGGAGTGCGCCTGGCGCAGCCGCTCGTTGAGCTCCTGCAGCTCACGGGCGCGGGTGTACAGCTCGGCCTCCAGCACCCGGGCCCGGCTGCCCCGGCCCTCCGGAGAACCGGCCCGGGCCCGGATCAGCTCCGTGACCTCCTCCACCCGGTGCAGGATCAGCACGACCTTGCCGTCCGGGCCGAACAGCGGCGCGTTCACCGGGCTCCAGTAGCGCTTCTGCCACTCGCCGGGCCGCTCCGGGTCCTCGACGTCGTAGCGCTGGAGCGCCATGGTGTCGCGCTCACCGGTGGCCAGCACGCGGTACAGCGAGGCCTCCAGGTTGCGCATGCCCGTCGCGGCGGAGTCGTTCGGGTTGTCCGGGAAGACGTCGAACAGGTACTTGCCGATGAGCTGCTCCCGCGAGCGGCCGGAGACGCGGGCGAACTCCTCGTTGACGTCCGCGTACACGAGCTCGGGTGTCAGGAGCGCCACCATGCCGGGCAGGGCCTTGAAAACCGCACCGTAGTCGATCGCCGTCTCCGCCATGGCTGCCGCCTCACCGCCGCCGGGATCACACCAGTTTCGCACGGTACGGGCGAACCTCAACCGGCTTCACTGCAGGAGGTTCGTCAGGGACTGCTCGGCCCAGATGACCTTCCCCTGGGGAACGAACCGCGTGCCCCACCGCTGCGTGAGCTGGGAGACCAGCAGCAGCCCGCGCCCGCCTTCGTCCGTCGTACGCGGATGACGCAGATGCGGCGCGGTCGCGCCGCCGTCGAGCACCTCGCACACCAGCGCCCGTTCCCGGATCAGCCGGAGCCGGATGGACCCGGTGGCGTACCGCATGGCGTTGGTGACCAGCTCGCTGACCACCAGCTCCGTGGTGAAGGACAGCTCGTCCAGGCCCCAGCGCGCCAGCTGCCGGGTGGCCGTGCGACGGGCGTCGGCGACCACGGCGGGGTCCGAGGGCAGCTCCCAGTCCGCCACCTGCTCGCTGCCGAGACGTTTCGTCCGGGCCATCAGCAGGGCCACGTCGTCGTAGGGGCGGGCCGGGACCAGCGCGTCGACCACGGCCCTGCAGTGTGCGTCGAGCGGGCCCGGCCGCTCCAGCGCCCGGCGCAGCCGCTCCCGGCCCGCGTCGACGGCCCAGGTCTCACCGCGGGCCAGCAGCCCGTCGGTGTGCAGCGCGAGCGTGCTGCCCTCCGCGAGCGGCAGCTCCACCGCTTCGAAGGGCGGGCCGCCCACGCCGAGCGGCGGCCCCTGGGGCAGGTCCACGAAGACGACCGAGCCGTCGGGCAGCGCCACGGCCGGAGCGGGATGCCCCGCCGCGGCCATCGCACATCTGCCGTCGACCGGGTCGTAGACCACGTACAGGCACCCGGCACCCACGACCCGCGCCCCGCCCGACCCCATCGCGCCGGGCTCCCCGCCCTCCTCCCGCGCGGACCGCCCCACCAGGTCGTCGAGGTGCGCCAGCACCTCCTCGGGCGGCAGATCCAGCGCCGCCAGGGTCCGTACGGCCGTCCTCAGCTGACCCATGGCCGCCGCGGCGTCGATGCCGTGCCCGGGCACCTCGCCCACGACCAGCGCGACCCGCGCCCCGGACAGCGGGATGAGGTCGTACCAGTCACCGCCGAGACCGGTCAGCTCGTCGGCCGGCCGGTAGCACGCGGCCACCTCCACGGCGTCCTGCTCGGGCAGCCGGTGGGGGAGCAGGCTGCGTTGCAGGACGAGTGCGGCGTCCCGCTCGCGGGTGTAGCGGCGGGCGTTGTCCACGCAGACGGCCGCGCGGGCGACGAGGTCCTCGGCCAGCCGCAGGTCCTCCTCGTCGAAGGCCTCCCGGTGATGGCGCCGGTAGAACGTCGTGATGCCCAGCGTGGTGCCGCGCGAGCGGATCGGCACGGTCATCACGCTGTGCAGACCGAGCTCCAGGAAGGTGGCCCGGCGGCCGCTCGGGGTGTCCGTGGTCCAGTCCCGGGTCAGCGGGTCGAGCCGCTCCTCCCGCCACGAGCGTCCCGTGGCCAGGCAGCGGAAGGGCGGCGTTCCGGCCCGGAAGGCCACCGTCTCGCCGATCTCGATGACCGCTTCGGTGAGGTCGTCCTGCGCGGACCGGTAGCCGGCACGGCGCAGCTCTACCGGCTCCTCCGAGTCCGCGAACGGCCCGGGAGCCGGCTCGGCGCCCCGCAGCACCGACTCCAGCAGGTCGACGGTGACGAAGTCGGCCAGCCCCGGCACGGCCACGTCCGCCAGCTCCTGCGCCGTGCGCGTGAGGTCCAGGCTGCGGCCGATGCACTCCCCGGCCCGGTCGAGCAACGCCAGCCGCTGCCGCGCCCGGTGCCGCTCGGTCATGTCCACGACGGTGTAGTACACGCCGATCGGATGGCCCTGGTCGTCCTCGAGCCGGGTGAACGACAGCATGTGGGCCGTCTCCCGCAACGGGGCCGAACGCACATGGCCCACATGCTCGTAGCCGACCACCGGCTCGCCGGTCTCCAGCACGTGCCGCATCTGAGCCTCGACCGCCTGGGCGTCCATGCCGGGCTGCACGTCCGCGAAGCGCAGGCCCAGCCGTCGCGCGGCGGGACCGCCGCCGAACTGCTCCAGGGCGGCGTTCGACCACACGAACCGCAGGTCCGTGTCCACGATCGCGATACCGACCGGGGCGCCCGCCGCCATCTGCTCCAGGACCGTGCGGCTCATGTCCCAGCCGGGGGCGCCGGTCAGCTCCGACAGGAGCATCAGCCAGCGCGACCCGCCGTGCGCCTCCTCTGCCGAGGCGATCCGGGCCGCCACCTTCACCGGCTGCCCGTCCCTGCGGCGGACCGTCAGCAGCCCTGTCCAGCCGCCGCTCCTGCGGCACCGCTCGACCAGGTCCGGCACGCGCTGCGCGTCCTCGGCGACCAGCAGATCGGCCAGCTTCCTGCCGACCGCCTCCGAAGCCGGGTACGCCAGCAGTCGCCGGGCACCGCTGGTCCAGCCCGTCACCACGCCCTGCGGATCGAGCAACAGGGGCGCCGCGTCGGCCACATCGAACCGCTGCCGGGCCACGTCGTCCACCTCGTCTGCGCCCACGGCCGACCTCTCTGTCGCTGAGAGTGGTCTACCACCTCTTGCCCCAATCTTCACCCTTCCGGCGAGAGCGGGCGGCTTGTGCAGGGCCGGTCGGGGAGATCGACGCGGATCCGACGCCGCATCCGCGCCGCCCCCTGTCAGCCGCCGCACCACCGGGGGCATCGGCCCCGCGCCCGGCAGGGCGGGCGGGGAGCGGCCCCTCCGTGTCGCGGACGACGTCGCTCCCCGCCAGGTGACCGCAAGGCGCCTCAGCCCAGCGCCTTCTCCAGCGCCGCGAGAGCCCCTGTCAGCTCCTCGCCCGTGATGGTGAGGGGAGGTGCCAGGCGGATCGTGGAGCCGTGGGTGTCCTTCGCCAGGACTCCCTCGCGCATCAGGCGTTCGCTGATCTCGCGGCCGGTGCCGAGCGCGGGGTCGACGTCGACGCCCGCCCACAGGCCGCGCGAGCGGAAGCCGACGACGCCCTTGCCCACCAGCCCCGTCAGACCATCGCGCAGGATCACGCCCAGCTCCGCCGCCCGGCGCTGGAACTCGCCCGTCTCCAGCAGCTCCACCACCGCCGTACCGACAGCGGCCGCCAGCGGGTTGCCGCCGAACGTCGAGCCGTGCTCACCCGGGTGCAGCACCCCGAGCACCTCCCGGCGCCCGACCACCGCCGACACCGGCACGATGCCGCCGCCCAGCGCCTTGCCCAGCAGCAGCACGTCCGGCACCACCGGCTCGTGCTCGACCGCCAGCGTGCGGCCCGTGCGGCCGAGCCCGGACTGGATCTCGTCCGCGATGAACAGACACCCCTTGCGGCGCGTCAGCTCGCGCACACCGGCCAGGTAGCCGTCGTCGGAGATGATCACCCCCGCCTCGCCCTGGATCGGCTCGATCAGGACCGCGGCCGTCGTCTCGTCGACCGCCTCCTCCAGCGCGGCCAGGTCGTTGTAGGGCACCACCCGGAAACCCGGGGTGAAGGGCCCGAAGCCCGCCCGGGCCGTCTCGTCCGTGGAGAAGCTGACGATCGTCGTCGTACGGCCGTGGAAGTTGTCCGCCGCGACCACGATGGTCGCCCGGCCGTCCGGGACGCCCTTGACGTCGTAGGCCCACTTGCGGGCCACCTTCACGCCGCTCTCCACCGCCTCCGCGCCGGTGTTCATGGGCAGCACCATGTCCATGCCGGTCAGCGCCGCCAGCCGCTCCGCGAACCCGGCGAGCCGGTCGTTGTGGAAGGCGCGCGAGGTGAGCGTCAGCCGGTCCAGCTGGCGGTGCGCCGCCTCGATCAGCGCCGGGTGCCGGTGGCCGAAGTTGAGGGCCGAGTAGCCGGCGAGCATGTCGAGGTAGCGCCGCCCCTCCACGTCCTCCACCCAGGTGCCCTCGGCACGCGCGACGACCACCGGCAGCGGGTGGTAGTTGTGCGCGAGGACCGGCTCCTCCGCGCGGATCAGCTCCTGCGAGCCACGGGTCTCCCGCGAGCCGCGGGCCCCCTGCGAGTCCTCGGTGCGGACGGGTGCGGTCATGAGCGGATCTCCCGGATCTCCTGGGTGCAGCACTTGATGCCGCCACCGGCCTTCTGGAACTCGGACAGGTCGACGGGGACGGGGACGTAGCCGCGGCCGGCCAGCTGCCCGGCGAGGTCCGTCGCCCCCGGTGAGATGAACACGTGGCGCCCGTCGGAGACGGAATTGAGCCCGAACGCCATCGCGTCCTCGCGGGTGGCGAGCACCGCGTCCGGGTACAGCCGGGCCAGTACCTCACGGCTGCCCGGCGAGAACGCCCCGGGGTAGTAGGCGATGTTGCCGTCGTGCCCGTCGTCGAGGACGAACAGCGCCGTGTCCAGGTGGTAGAAGTACGGATCCACCAGCGTCAGGCTGATCACCGGCGTCCCGAAGTGCTCCTGTACCTCGCTGTGGGCCTCCCGGGTCGTACGGAAGCCCGTCCCGGCCAGGATCCAGCGGCCGGCGGGGACCAGGTCGCCCTCGCCCTCGCACACCGACTCGGGGTGGTACACCTCGTAGCCCTCCGCCTTGAACCACGCCTCGTACGGCACGGACTCGGGACGGCGCTCGGGCGCGTGGAAGAGCGAGCCGAAGACGCGGCCGTCGACGACGACCGCCGCGTTCGCGGCGAAAACCATGTCGGGAAGGCCGGGAACGGGTTTCACACTGTCCACGGTATGGCCGTGGGCACGGTAGGTGTCGACCAGCGCCTGCCACTGGTCCAGAGCGCGGAGCACGTCGACGGGTTCGCCGGGATGCATCCACGGGTTGATCGCGTACTGCACGGCGAAGTGTCTGGGTTCGCAGACGAGGTAGCGCCGCCGGCGCGGCACACGGGAGTCGGGCACAGAGGGGTCCCTCCGCTTCCTCACGGTGTGTGACAGGTGGTTGACACAACGGTAGGAACTGGCGGACATGCGCGACAAGAAACAAAGATTGCGCGTTCACGCAGGAACGCTGCGTCTTCCGGCCGCTCAGCGCACGTCTGCTGCGCCGCCCGGAGCGCCCTCGGGGGCCGGATGGCTCGCCCCCGCCTCCGGGCTCTCCGGCAGCAGGTGCGACAGCACCATCACGCTGATCGTCTTCCGGATGAACGGCTCCTGCCGGATCCGCTCCAGCACTTCCTCGAAGTGCTCCACGTCCCGCGCCCGGACGTGCAGCAACGCGTCCGCGCCGCCGGTCACGGTCATCGCCGCGGCGATCTCCGGGTAGTCGCGCACGACCTCGGCCAGCCGCCGCGGCGGGGCGGCGCCCTCGCAGTACACCTCGACGTAGGCCTCCGTGCGCCAGCCCAGCGCCGACGGCTTCACCGTCGCCGAGAACCCGGTGATCACACCCGTCTCACGCAGCCGGTCGACCCGCCGCTTGACGGCCGTCGCCGACAGCCCGATCGCCGTGCCGATCTCGGCGAACGACGTCCTCGCGTTCGCCATCAACGCGGTGATGATCTTCCGGTCGAGTTCGTCGAACGGCGTGGACCTGCTGTTCATGCGGGCACTGTATCCACCGGCACCCCGGCCCGCTCCCGGCCCGGCGCGGGCACCGCATCCAGCGCAGACGTCCACCCCCGGCACATGTCCAGACGTACGGATCACCCCTACACTCCGGGTTCATGCTGCGCGCCCTGGCTGTCGACGACGAACGCCCCTCCCTGGAGGAGCTGCTCTACCTCCTGCACGCCGACCCCCGCATCGGCAGCGCGGAGGGCGCCGGCGACGCGACCGAGGCGCTGCGCCGGATCAACCGCGCCCTGGAGTCCGGCCCGGGCGGGCCCGAGGCCATCGACGTCGTCTTCCTCGACATCCAGATGCCCGGCCTCGACGGCCTCGACCTCGCCCGGCTGCTCACCGGCTTCGCCCGGCCGCCGCTCGTCGTGTTCGTCACCGCCCACGAGGACTTCGCCGTGCAGGCCTTCGACCTCAAGGCCGTCGACTACGTCCTCAAGCCGGTCCGCAAGGAGCGCCTCGCCGAGGCCGTCCGCCGGGCCGCCGAGCTGCGCGACGCCGCCCCGCGCATCCCCGTGCACGAGCCCGACCCGGACCACATACCCGTCGAACTCGGCGGCGTGACCCGCTTCGTCGCCGTCGATGACATCACCCACGTCGAGGCCCAGGGCGACTACGCACGCCTGCACACCGACAAGGGCAGCCACCTGGTGCGCATCCCGCTGTCCACCCTGGAGGAGCGCTGGCGCACCCGAGGCTTCGTCCGCATCCACCGCCGCCACCTCGTCGCCCTGCGCCACATCGGCGAACTCCGCCTCGACGCGGGCACCGTCAGCGTCCTCATCGGCTCCGAGGAGCTCCAGGTCAGCCGGCGCCACACGCGCGAACTGCGCGACCTGCTCATGAGGAGGCCGTGACGGTGCCCCAGGACCACACCGAACGCCGCGTCGTCGTCACCGGCCCGCCCCGGCAGAGCAGCAGGGCCTCCTCCGGCTACTACCGCCCGCGCACCGAGATCGACGAACAGACCACCCTCGGCCACACGTACGTCCGCTCCCTGATGCGCACCCAGCTGCGCGCCGCCCTCACGGTGTTCGCCGTCCTCGGACTGCTCGTCGGTCCGCTCCCGCTGCTCTTCGCCGCGATGCCCGACGCCCGCCGCCTGGAATGGGCCGTCCTCGGCTTCGGTCTCTATGCCCCCCTGGTCCTCCTCGCCCGCTGGTACGTCCGCCGCGCCGAGCGCAACGAACGCGACTTCGTACGCCTCGTCGAAGACCGCTGAAGCCCGCCCATGAACTCCGGCTACGCCGTCCCCGCCGTCGCCCTGGTCGTCGTCGCCACGGTCCTGGTGGGCGCCTTCGGCCTGCGCATCTCCCGCACCACCTCGGACTTCTACGTCGCCTCCCGCACCGTCGGACCCCGCCTCAACGCCGCCGCCATCAGCGGTGAGTACCTCTCCGCCGCCTCCTTCCTGGGCATAGCGGGCCTCGTCCTGGTCCAGGGCCCCGACATGCTCTGGTACCCGGTCGGCTACACCGCCGGCTACCTGGTCCTGCTGCTCTTCGTCGCCGCCCCGCTGCGCCGCTCCGGCGCCTACACGCTCCCCGACTTCGCCGAGGCCCGCCTCGCCTCCCAGGCCGTGCGGCGCCTCGCCGGCGCGTTCGTCGTCGGGGTCGGCTGGCTGTACCTGCTGCCCCAGCTCCAGGGCGCCGGACTGACCCTGACCGTGCTGACCGGTGCGCCCGACTGGCTCGGCGGGGTGATCGTAGCCGTCGTCGTCACCGCCACCGTCGCCGCCGGCGGCATGCGCAGCATCACCTTCGTCCAGGCCTTCCAGTACTGGCTGAAGCTCACCGCGCTGCTCGTCCCCGCCCTCTTCCTGGTCCTCACCTGGCAGAACGACGGAGCACCCCGGCACGCCTTCGACGAACCGGCCACCTTCCGCGAGCAGCGCGTCGTCCGGGTCGAGGACACCATCGACCTCACCCTCGACCGGCCCCTGACCGTCACGGTCACCGGCACCGTCGACGGCCGGACGCACACCGCCGCCCGCCTGGAACTCCCCGCCGGCACCCACCGCGTCGACAGCGGCACCCGCCTCACCTTCGCCGCGGGCGCCCCCGTCCCCCGGGCCGAGCGCGGCGGCGGCGGAGACCTGTCCCCGTCCCAGGCCGAGAGCCGCGAGGAACGCCCGCTCTACGCCACGTACGGGCTGATCCTCGCCACGTTCCTCGGCACCATGGGACTGCCCCACGTCGTGGTCCGCTTCTACACCAGCCCGCACGGCGTCGCCGCCCGCCGCACCACCGTCGTGGTCCTCGGCCTGATCGGTGCCTTCTACCTCCTGCCACCCCTCTACGGCGCCCTCGGCCGCCTCTACGCCCCCGAACTCACCCTCACCGGAGACCCGGACGCCGCCGTCCTCCTGCTGCCCGACCGCATGATCGGGGGAGTGGGCGGCGACCTGCTGGGCGCGCTCGTCGCCGGGGGCGCCTTCGCCGCGTTCCTGTCGACGGCATCCGGGCTGACCATGGCGGTCGCGGGCGTCCTCACCCAGGACGTCCTGCCCTCCCGGGGCGTACGGCACTTCCGGCTCGGCACGGTCCTCGCCATGGCCGTGCCCCTCGCGGCGAGCGTCCTGGTCGGCGGGCTGCCGGTCGCCGACGCCGTCGGGCTCGCCTTCGCCGTCTCGGCGTCCTCGTTCTGCCCGCTGCTCGTCCTCGGCATCTGGTGGCGGCGGCTGACCCCGCCCGGCGCCGCGGCCGGGATGCTCGTCGGCGGCGGTTCCGCACTGCTCGCCGTCGCCGCGACCATGGCGGGCTACCCGGGCGAGGGCGCCCCCCTGCACGCCCTGCTCGCCTGGCCCGCGCTGTGGTCGGTGCCGCTGGGCTTCCTCACCATGATCCTTGTCTCCCTGGCCACACCAGGCCGGGTCCCGCCCGGCACCGCCGCGGTCCTGGCCCGCTTCCACCTGCCCGAGGAACTGCGCACGGAGGTGCCGGCATGAGCGGCTTCCTGGCAGGACTGTGCGTCGCCGTGCTCCCGGTACTCGCCCTGGGGGTCTGGATCGGCCGCCGCACCGCACGCGCCAAGAGCCTCGCCGGCCTCGGCACCCCCGTCGAACACGCCACCTTCGAGACCCTGCACACCGCCTCCCTGGCCGCGCCCCCGCTGCGGGCCGGCCTGACGGAGGAGACCGCCCGCAAGTCCGCCCGCAAACTGCGCTCCCTGCTCGGCACGGACGCCCTCTGCCTCACCGACCAGAGGCAGGTCCTGGCCTGGGACGGCGACGGCGCCCACCACCGCAGCGAGATCATGGAACGCCTCGCGGGTCCCCTGGAGACCGGCCGCGGCGAAGCCTTCCGGCTCACCTGCGACAGCCTCGACTGCTCGGTGCGCTGGGCGGTCGTCGCCCCGCTCACCGTCGACGACCGGGTGCACGGCGCCCTCGTCGCCTGCGCGCCGCGCGAGTCGGCGGTGCTCGTCCGGGCCGCCGGCGAGGTCGCCCGCTGGGTGTCGGTCCAGCTGGAACTGGCCGATCTCGACCAGTCCCGCACCCGCCTCATCGAGGCCGAGATCAAGGCGCTGCGTGCGCAGATCTCCCCGCACTTCATCTTCAACTCGCTCGCGGTGATCGCCTCGTTCGTCCGCACCGATCCCGAGCGCGCCCGCGAGCTGCTCCTCGAGTTCGCCGACTTCACCCGCTACTCGTTCCGGCGGCACGGCGACTTCACCACCCTCGCCGAGGAACTCCACGCCATCGACCACTACCTGGCCCTGGTGCGGGCACGTTTCGGCGACCGCCTCTCCGTCACCCTCCAGATAGCCCCGGAGGTGCTGCCGGTGACCCTGCCCTTCCTGTGCCTTCAGCCGCTCGTCGAGAACGCCGTCAAGCACGGCCTGGAAGGCAAGGCCGTGTCCCCGGGCAAATGCCACATCCAGATCACCGCCCAGGACGCGGGCGCCGAGGCCCTCGTCGTCATCGAGGACGACGGGGCCGGCATGGACCCCGGTCTGCTGCGCCGCATCCTCGCCCGCGAGGTCAGCCCCTCGGGCGGCATCGGCCTCTCCAACGTCGACGACCGGCTCCGCCAGGTCTACGGCGACGACTACGGCCTCGTCATCGAGACCGCCGTGGGCGCGGGCATGAAGATCACCGTCCGGCTCCCGAAGTACCAGCCGGGGGTGCACCCCGCGGGACGGCTGCCCCGGGAATGACCGTCAGGTGCTGCGCGTGGTCACCACCAGCCCCAGCGTGATCAGACCCAGGACGACCCAGCCGAACCACAGCCAGCCGTTGCTCCCGAGCGCCACCGTGTAGGCCGTCACCGCGACCAGCCCGCCCAACGTGAGCGCTCCCATGGTCTTGGTCGAGTTGGAACCGTTCGTGGAACCGGGCATCGCAACACCCTCCTCGGGTTCGGTCCCTCCATGGTGCCCGGCGGACGCCCGGCGCGCACGGCCCGTACCGGAGAAGTCTTCAGCGCCCCTGCGCGTTCAGCGAGGCCAGATAGGCGTTGTACGCCTCGAGTTCCTTGTCCCCGTCGCGGTCCGCGGCCCGGTCCGTGCGCCTGGCCTGCCGCTGATCCGAGGCGTACCACTGGAACAGCAGGGCCACCAGCACCAGCACGGAGGGGATCTCGCTGAACGCCCAGGCGATGCCGCCCGCCGCGTTCTGGTCCGAGAGCGCCTCGATGCCGAGCGAGGCGGGCGGGTTCTTGAACGTCCCGACCATCGGCTCGGACGCCATCATCAGCGCGATCCCGAAGAACGCGTGGAACGGCATGCCGGCGAACAGCTCCAGCATGCGCATCAGATAGCCGGGGCGGTGCGGGCCCGGGTCCACGCCCATGATCGGCCAGAAGAACACCAGACCGACGGCGAGGAAGTGCACCATCATGGCGATGTGCCCCGGCTTGGAGCCCATCAGGGTGTCGAAGAGAGGCGTGAAGTACAGCCCGTACAGGCTCGCGATGAACAGCGGGATCGTGAACGCCGGGTGCGTGATGATCCGCATGTACCGGCTGTGCAGGAACATCAGCAGCAGCTCACGCGGCCCCTTGCGCCCCCGTCCCGCGGTCGGCAGCGCCCGCAGCGCCAGCGTGATCGGTGCCCCGAGCAGGATGAGGATGGGCGACACCATGCTGATGACCATGTGCTGCACCATGTGCACGCTGAACATGACCATGCCGTAGTCGTTCAGCTGCGTGCACATCATGAGCATGATGCTCAGCACACCCAGGACGAAGGCGACCGTCCGCCCCACGGGCCACTTGTCCCCGCGGCGGACGAGCCGTACGACACCCCACCCGTACAGGGCCAGCCCGGCCAGGCAGGCGACGAGGAAGAACGGGTCAGCCGACCATTCAAGACCTCGTCCCAGCGTGAACGGCGGCAGATCCATGGTCATGCCGTGCCCGCTGTGATCCATTCCGCCGGCTCCTGTTTCGTGGGGGTGTGCAGCAATCTGTCCGCCCACAAGAGTAGAACCGCCCCCGGTCACCGTTACGACCGGGGGCGGTACGACGCCTCAGGGGCGCGGGCCTGCGTCCAATCTGCGGCTCCGCCGCGTGGGCGCGGCAAGCCACGAACCACCCGCACTCGGCCGACTACAGAAACCTCAGAGGACAGTCTCCGCCTCGGCGTACCGCTCATCCGGCACGGTCTTCAGCGTCTCCACGGCCTCCGCGAGCGGCACCATCACGATGTCGGTCCCCCGCAGCGCGGTCATGTGCCCGAACTCGCCCCGGTGCACCGCCTCCACCGCATGCCACCCGAACCGCGTCGCCAGCACCCGGTCGTACGCGGTCGGCGTACCGCCCCGCTGCACGTGCCCGAGGATCACCGGCCGGGCTTCCTTCCCGAGCCGTCCCTCCAGCTCCACGGACAGCTGCCGGGCGATCCCGGCGAACCGCTCGTGCCCGTAGATGTCCTTGCCGCCCTCGTCGAACTCCATCGTCCCGGCCCGGGGCTTGGCCCCCTCCGCCGCGACGACGATCGCGAAGCGCTTGCCCGCCTCGAACCGCTCGCCCACCCGGCGGGTCAGCTCCTCTATGTCGAAGGGCCGCTCGGGGACGACGATGGCGTGCGCGCCGGCCGCCATGCCCGAGTGCAGGGCGATCCAGCCGGTGTGGCGGCCCATGACCTCGACCACCAGGACCCGCTGGTGGGATTCGGCGGTGGTCTTCAGCCGGTCCAGGGCCTCGGTCGCCACCCCCACGGCCGTGTCGAAGCCGAAGGTGACGTCCGTGACGGCGATGTCGTTGTCGATGGTCTTCGGCACGCCCACGACGGGCAGACCGCTGTCCGACATCAGCCGGGCGGCCTTGAGGGTGCCTTCGCCGCCGATGGGGATGATCGCGTCGAGCCCGAGCTCCGCGACGTGGCCCCTGGCCCGCTCCACACCGTCCCGCAGATGCGAGGGCTGGACCCGGGAGGAGCCGAGAATCGTGCCGCCGCGGGCGAGGATGCCGCCCACCGCGTCGAGGTCGAGCTTGAGGTAGTCGCACTCCAGGAGGCCCTTCCAGCCGTCCCGGAAGCCGATGACCTCGTCGCCGTGGTCGACGACGGCGCGGTGCACGACGGACCGGATGACGGCGTTCAGGCCGGGGCAGTCGCCGCCGGACGTGAGGACACCAATGCGCATAGCCCGAATACCTTCTCAACGTGGGCCGGGGACCGGACCACGTTGTCCGGCTGGAATCCCCGCCACCCTAGCGGCATCGAGGGGCCGGACCGAAGCACGCGTCCGCCTGCTGGACGACCCCGCTCACCTGTGCGGATGGGCCGCCATACGGGCTGTTGACCAGCAGGTTGACGCGTACCTCGGGCACGCTGCGACGCTGTGCCTACGCGGGCTGCTGAGCAGCGGCGATCCGCTCGTTGCGCAGCGCCTCGTACCAGCGGTCGTCGGTCGGCGGCAGCGCGTTGACGTCCAGGGCCAGCTTCAGCAGCAGGTCGGCGATCAGCGGGTTGCGCGCGAGCACCGGGCCGTGCATGTACGTGCCGAAGACGGTGTCGTTGTACGCGCCCTCCGTGCCGTCGCCCGTCCCGTTGCCGTTGCCGAACCGCACCCGGGCGAGGGGGCGGGCCGTGGGGCCCAGATGGGTCACGCCCTGGTGGTTCTCGAAGCCGGTCAGCGGGGGCAGGCCGAGCCGCTGGTCGACGTCGCCCAGGACGTCACCGACGCACCGCGCGCCCTCGCCGCGCACCGACACCACGTCCAGCAGCCCGAGGCCGGGCTCGCGCTGGCCGAGGTCGTTGATGAACTCGTGGCCGAGGATCTGGTAACCGGCGCACACCGAGAACACGATGGCGCCGTTCTCCACGGCCCGGGTCAGGCCGCCGTCCCGGCGCAGCCGCTCGGCGGCGAGCCGCTGCGGCCGGTCCTCGCCGCCGCCGATGAGGTAGATGTCGCCGGAGGTCGGGATCGGCTGGTCGCTGCGCACGTCCAGCCGGGCCACGTCCAGGCCCCGCTGCTGGGCCCGGCGCTCGACGACGAGGACGTTGCCCTGGTCGCCGTAGGTGCTGAGCAGGTCGGGATAGATCCAGACGATGCGCAGTTGGTTGTCGCTCACAAAAGTCCCCTGACGTCTCGTGCTCAGTTGCCGACGCGGCGGCGCAGGTCCTGGAACGCCGTGTAGTTGGCGATGACCTCGATCCGGCCCGGCGGGCACGCCGCCACCGCCTGGTCGAGGTTCTCGTAGACCTGGAAGTGCTGGTCGGCGACCTCCAGACGCACCGCCAGGTCCAGCCGCCGGTCGCCGACGACGCAGATCGGGTGACCGGTCAGGCGTGAGTAGTCGACGTCCCACAGCCAGGAGGTGTCGGTGCCGTCGGCGGAGCGCGCGTTCACCGACAGGATGACCGGGGTGGGCGGCGGGTCGATCAGGGAGAACGTCTCCAGCCAGCCGGCCGGGTTCTTCGCCAGCAGCAGCCGCAGGTCACGGCCCTGGAACTGGACGACGTCATAGCGCCCCGCCACTGCCTGCACCTGGTACATGCGCTCCAGCGCGACCTGCGGCGGCACCCCGAACACGGCGGCCACGGCGGCCGAGGAGGCGGCGTTGGCCTTGTTGGCGCGGCCGGGCAGCTGGAGGTGGATCGGCCAGGCCGAGCCGTGCGGATCGAGCACGTGGTCGCCGGAGAGCGCCCAGCTCGGCGTCGGACGGCGGAAGCCGCACTCGCCGCAGAACCAGTCGTCGCCCGGGCGCTGCATCACGCCGCCGCACGACGGGCAGGACCAGGCGTCGTCCTTCCACATCTGCCCCGCGGCGACCCAGATCACGTTGGGGGAGGACGACGCCGCCCACACCACCAGCGGGTCGTCGCAGTTGGCCACGACCACGGCCTTGGACCCCGCGAGCCCCTCCCGCCAGTTCTCGGCGAGCATGCGGGTCTCGGCGGCCCGGTCGAGCTGGTCGCGCGAGAGGTTGAGCAGGGCGATGCACTTCGGGGCGGTGTCCCGGGCGACGCCGGCGAGGTACTTCTCGTCGACCTCGATGACGCCGTAGCGGGCGTCGGAGCTGCCGGCGAGGGCCGAGGTGATGCCGGCCGGCATGTTGGCGCCGAGCGCGTTGGAGACGACCGGTCCCGCCGCGCGCAGGGCCTCGGCGATGAGCCGGGTGGTGGTGGTCTTGCCGTTCGTCGCGGAGACCAGGATCACGTCCAGGTTCTGGGCGAGCCGGGCGAGGAGGTCGGGGTCGAGTTTCAGCGCGACCCGGCCGCCGATCACCGAACCGCTGCCGCGCCCTGCGGCGCGCGATGCCGCCGCGACCGCCTTGCCCGCGGTCACGGCCAGCTTGGCCCGCGGCGAGAGCGGGTCCGAGTTGCCTGCCATCAGTTCTCGATCCTCCTTGCGTACGCGCCGCGCCTTGAAGCCTGACGGCCACGTGGTGTGGACCTCAGCCTATCGAGATCCATTCGCACTCCCGAACCGCGGCACTGTGGCGAACTCGTGTGGGAGGCGCGGACCGACAGGACCTTACTCTTGCCGCCATGCGACAGAGCCCCATCCCCGGCACCCACGGCCGCGTGAGACCCCTCACCCTGCACGGCGACCCCACCCTGCACTCGCCCTGCGCGGAGGTCACCGATTTCGGCCCCGAACTGGCCCGGCTGGTCGAGGACTTGTTCGCGACGATGTACGCCGCCCAGGGCGTCGGTCTCGCCGCCAACCAGATCGGCGTGCCCTTGCGGGTCTTCGTCTACGACTGCCCCGACGACGAGGACGTCCGCCATGTGGGCCATGTGATCAACCCCCGCCTGACCGAGGCGGACGGCGTGGTGATCCGGGGCCCGGAGGGCTGTCTGTCCCTGCCGGGCCTGGAAGCGGGCACGGAACGCCACGACCACGCGGTGGTCGAGGGCCTGACGGTGACCGGCGACCCGGTCACCGTCCATGGCACGGGCTTCTTCGCCCGCTGCCTGCAACACGAGTGCGACCACCTGGAGGGCCGGATCTATGCGGACCGCCTCAAGGGCTGGCGCCACCGCAGACTGATGCGACAAGTGGCCCGGGCTTCTTGGAACGCCTGAGGGCCGTTGCCCCGGGGGCGCGGGGCTGTATCCGATATGCGGCTCCGCCGCGTGGGTGCGACCGGCCCCCACCGGCCCCGCACACGCCACACGACGGTCAGAACCCGGGACCACCCACCCGGTCCCCGGCCGCCGCAAGCCGACCCCACAGCAGATCGGCAAGACTCCGCACCAACTCCGCACGAGAACACGGTCGTTCCCCCAGCCACCAGTCCCCGGCCGCATGCATCATGCCGACGATCCCGTGCCCCCACACCCGCGCCAGCTGCTGCCCGCCCGGCCCGAGATCAAGCCGCTCCTCGATGACCTGCGCCAGCTCCTCGCCCATCCGCCGCAGCAACGGCGCGCTGTGCTTGCCGACGTCGAAGCCCGAATCGCCCGGCTGACTCCCTTCGGCGGGATGCATCAGGAACCGGTACACCTGGGGCCGCGCCTCGATCGCCGCGAGGTAGGTGTCCAGCGTCGCCTCGACCCGCTCCCGCCGGTCCGCCGGCGCGTCGAGCGCCGCCCGCAGCGAGTCCAGCAGCGCGTCCGTGTGCCGCATGGCAAGGGCCGCGTAAAGTCCGCCCTTGTCGCCGAAGTGACGGTAGAGAATGGGCTTGGTGATGCCGGCTTCGGCGGCGATCGCGTTCATCGAGGCCTGCGGGCCGTCGCGCAGCACCACTCGGTCGGCGGCTTCCAGCAGCTCACGCCGACGGCGATCGGCGGACCGTTGCTGATCGGTCCGCTGCGTGGTGTCCATGGTCTCTCCCCACCCGTGCTGTTTCCATGACGCCTGCGCAAACTAACACTGAAGCATGCTCAGGACACCGGACGGGTGCCGACCGGTCGGTAGGAGTTGACTTCGACTACCCACCGGTAACAGACTGCTGTTACCGCAAGTAACATGCACGTGTGCCGCTGGAGGGGACGACATGGCCGAGTTCACCATGGAGCTCAACGACGAACAGAAGGAGGTCCGGGACTGGCTCCACGGCTTCGCGGCCGAGGTGATCCGCCCCGCGGCCGCCGAATGGGACGAGCGTGAGGAGACTCCCTGGCCGGTCATCCAGGAGGCCGCCAAGGTCGGCATCTACTCCCTGGACTTCTACGCCCAGCAGTACTTCGACCCCACCGGCCTCGGCATCCCCATGGCGATGGAGGAGCTGTTCTGGGGCGACGCGGGCATAGCCCTGTCCATCGTCGGCACCGGCCTCGCCGCCGTCGGCGTCCTCGCCAACGGCACCGAGGAGCAGATCGGCACCTGGATCCCCCAGATGTACGGCGACGCCAACGACGTCAAGGTCGCCGCGTTCTGCTCCTCCGAGCCCGACGCCGGCTCCGACGTGGCCTCCATGCGCACCCGGGCCGTGTACGACGAGGCCAAGGACGAGTGGGTGCTCAACGGCACCAAGACCTGGGCGACCAACGGCGGTATCGCCAACGTCCATGTCGTGGTCGCGGTCGTCGACCCCGAGCTCGGCTCCAAGGGCCACGCCTCCTTCATCATCCCGCCGGGCACCGAGGGGCTGTCCCAGGGCCAGAAGTTCAAGAAGCACGGCATCCGCGCCTCGCACACCGCCGAGGTCGTCCTGGACAACGTACGGGTGCCCGGCTCCTGCCTGCTCGGCGGCAAGGAGAAGCTCGACGAGCGGCTCGCCCGCGCCCGGGAGAAGGCCCGGCAGGGCGGGGAGCGCGTGAAGAACGCGGCGATGGCCACGTTCGAGGCCTCGCGCCCGGCCGTCGGCGCCATGGCCGTCGGAACCGCCCGGGCCGCCTACGAGGTCGCCCTCGACTACGCCACCACCCGGGAGCAGTTCGGGCGGCCGATCATCGACAACCAGGGCGTGGCGTTCCAGCTCGCCGACATGCGCACGTCCATCGACGCGGCCCGGCTCCTCGTCTGGCGAGCCTCCTGGATGGCGGTCAACGGCAAGCCGTTCACCGCGGCCGAGGGCTCGATGTCCAAGCTGTTCGCGAGCGAGACGGCCAAGAAGGTCACCGCCCAGGCGATCCAGATCCTCGGCGGCAACGGCTACACCCGGGAGTACCCGGTCGAGCGCATGCACCGGGACGCGGCCATCTACACCATCTTCGAGGGCACGAGCGAGATCCAGCGCCTGGTGATCGCCCGGACCCTCGCCGGTGTGCCCATCCGCTAGCGCTGCCCGAAGGCCGTCGTCGGAGTGTCCGGCGGGTCGGTGGACGCGTGCGGGCCGTCCGAACGGGCTGCCCGCACACCAGCCGCGGGCACACCGGCTTCGCGCCGGACTGCTCACAGCGGGTGGCGCCGTGCCAGGCTCGTCCCGACCCCTCGACGACGGAGGAAGCGATGACGCACTCGGCCCGGGACCTGTTGCGGACGACCACGGCGGCCCTCGCCCCGGACCCGGACACCAATCCCTTGGTCCCCCGGATCGCCGCCGGCACGGCACCCCGCACCGCCCTCGCCGCGCTCGCCCTGGAACAGACCTGGGTGATCCCCGCGGACCGCCGGGCGTTCGAGCACCTGGCCGTCCGCTCCGCGGCGGCCGATCCGGCGGCCGCGGCCTTCTTCTCGACCCTCGCGCAGGGCGAGGCGCTGGCGGGCGAGCGACTGCTCGCCTTCGCACGGGCATGCAGTGCGCAGGAGGCGTCGTACGAGCCGCTGCCCGGCTGCCAGGCGTACCCCGCGTACGTGGCCTGGCTGGCGCTGAACGCCGCACCGGCGGACGTGGTCCTGGCGCTGACGGCCAACTTCTCGGCGTGGGGCGGCTATTGCGCGACCATCGCCACCGCGCTGCGCGAGCACTACGGTTTCACCGACGAGGCCTGCGCCTTCTTCGACTTCTTCGCCGAGCCGTCACCCGACCTGGACCGGCTTTCGGCGGCAGCGGTGGAGGCGGCTCTGGACGCCGGGCGCCTCGACGAGGAGCGGGCACACACCTACGGCCGGCTGCTGCAGACGTACGAGGCGATGTTCTGGGACGCGCTGAGCGCGACTCCCTAGGGGCGCGGGGCTGTGCCGCACGGCTCAGGTCGCGGTGCCGCTGCTGTGCGCGATGCAGGCCACGTCGATCCGATCGGCCAGTTTCGCCAGCTCGATGGCCAACTCGGCGACGGTGTCCTCGTCCAGCCCCGACTCCCCGCCCTCCACCAGCCGCACCCACCGACCCCCCACGGTCCGCAACAGCTTGCTGACATCCGCCGCAGCCACCTGCAAGGTACCGCGGTCGTCGACGATCAGAGGCAGAGTCACTTCGCGGTTCACAGACGGGATCGTAGCCCCGCAACACTCACGCACCATGCCAAACAGTGGTGATGTTGCAGAACTCCCGGATTCCGTGCCCGGACAGCTCACGCCCGTACCCGGACCGCTTCACGCCGCCGAACGGGAACGCCGGGTGGGACGCCGTCATGCCGTTGAAGAACACGCCGCCCGCCTCCAGATCCCGTACGAACCGGTCGACCTCCTCCTCGTCCCGCGTCCACACGTTCGAACTCAGCCCGAACGGCGAATCGTTCGCGATCAGCACGGCCTCGTCCAGGTCGGCCGCCCGGTACAGCGTGGCGACCGGCCCGAACGCCTCCTCCCGGTGGATCCGCATCTCGCGGGTGATCCCGGCGAGGATCGTCGGCGCGTAGTACCAGCCCGGCCCGTCCGGCCGTTCGCCACCGCACAGCACCTGCGCCCCGCTGCGCACCGCGTCGTCCACCAGTTCCTCCAGATCACGCCGCCCCTGCTCGCTGGAGAGCGGCCCGACCTCGGTGTCGTCGGCCAGGGGGTCGCCGACCTTCAGCGCCTTCATGCCGTCGGCGAACCGCTCGGCGAAGGCGTCGTAGACGTCCGTGTGCACGATGAACCGCTTCGCGGCGATGCAGGACTGCCCGGTGTTCTGCACCCGTGCGGTCACCGCGACCTTCGCGGCCCGGTCGATGTCGGCGGAGGGCATCACGACGAACGGGTCGCTGCCGCCCAGCTCCAGCACCGTCTTCTTGATCATCTCCCCGGCCGTGGAGGCGACCGCGCGCCCCGCGGGCTCGCTGCCCGTGAGGGTGGCGGCCTTGACCCGCTCGTCGCGCAGGATCTCGTCCACGGAGGCGGAGCCGATCAGCAGGGTCTGGAAGGTGCCCTCCGTGAAGCCCGCACGGTGGAAGAGATCCTCCAGGTAGAGGGCGGTCTGCGGGACGTTCGAGGCGTGCTTCAGCAGGCCCACGTTGCCCGCCATGAGCGCCGGGGCGGCGAAACGGACCACCTGCCACAGCGGGAAGTTCCAGGGCATCACCGCGAGCACCGGCCCGAGCGGGCGGTAGCGCACCCGGACACGAGAGGCTCCGGAGTCCTTCACGTCGGAGTCGGCCGGCTCCTCGTCGGCGAGCAGCTCCTCGGCGTGGTCGGCGTACCAGCGCATCGCCTTGGCGCACTTCGCCGCCTCGGCCCGGGCCTGCTGGATCGGCTTGCCCATCTCGGTGGTCATCACGCGGGCGACGTCCTGCTGGTCCTCTTCGAGGAGGTCGGCGGCCCGGTGCAGCAGCCGGGCGCGCTCGGCGAAGGTCGTCGTCCGGTACGTGCGGAACGTGGCCTCCGCGAGCTGGAGCCGGCGCTCGATCTCCTGCTCGCCCATGGCCTCGTACGTCTTGAGCGTCTCGCCGTTGGCCGGGTTCACCGTTGCGATGGGCATGGCTGACCTCCCTCGGAGCGGGCTGTGTCTCGACCTTCCCGCGCGGCGGAGGGGACCGCAACGCGGGAGCGTCTCCTCAGGGCGAGTGCTCCGCCAGCCGGTCGAGAAACGCCGCCTGGGCCTTGACGATCACCGCGCGGGCCCGGTCGAGCCCGAACCACGCCACCCGGTCCAGCTCGGGGAACTCCTGGAGCCGTCCGGAGCGCGGCGGCCACTCCATCCGGAACGTGCCGGGGACGACCGCCGCCGGGTCGAGATCCGCCCGGACCGCCCAGGCCGTCACGACCTTGCCGCCTGTCTGCCGGACCTCGCCGAGGTCGATGGCCTCGCCGTCGGGCGGGGGCAGCCCCAGTTCCTCCCGGAACTCGCGCCGGGCGGCTTCCCAGGCGGGCTCGTCCGGCTCGTACTCGCCCTTGATCACGGTCCACGCCCCGGCGTCGCGCCGGGCGAAGAAGGGGCCGCCCATGTGGCCGAGCAGCACTTCGAGGCCGTCGTCCGTGGCGTGGAAGAGCAGCAGACCCGCACTGCGCTTCACGGCTTCACTTCCGGATGGGCGGCCAGCAGCGTCTCCACCGTGTCGGCGTCCTCCGGGCGCTTGTCCTCCCGGTAGCGGACCACCCGGGCGAAGCGGAGCGTCACGCCGGCCGGGTAGCGGGTGGAGCGCTGCAGTCCGTCGTAGGCGATCTCGACGACGAGTTCCGGGCGGACGGTCACCACGTAGTCGGTGGTGTCGACCGCGAGCTGCTGGAGCCGTTCGGTCTGCCAGGTCAGCATCGCGTCGGTCATGCCCTTGAAGGTCTTGCCGAGCATGGCGAGGCCGCCGTCGGCGGTGCGGGCGCCCAGGTGGAGGTTGGAGAGCTTGCCGGTGCGGCGGCCGTGGCCCCACTCGGCGGCCAGCACGACCAGGTCGAGGGTGTGGACGGGCTTGACCTTCAGCCAGGAGGCGCCGCGCCGCCCCGCGCTGTAAGCGGCGTCGAGTGCCTTGGCGACGACGCCCTCGTGGCCGCGCTTCAGGGTCTCGGCGAGGAACTCCTCCGCCGCGGGCGTGTCGTCCGGCCCGGACACCAGCGTGCGCCGCACCCGCATCGGCTCGGGCACCAGGCGGGCCAGCTCGGCGTGCCGCTCGGTGAAGGGCAGGTCGAGCAGGTCGTGGCCGTCGACGGACAGCGCGTCGAAGAAGACGGGGGAGACCGGCACCGCGCGGGCGGCCGTCGCCACGTCCGTGCGGGAGCCGACCCGGCCGGCGGTCTCCTGGAACGAGCGGGGGCGCCCGCCCTCGTCGAAGGAGATCACCTCGCCGTCCAGGATGAACCGCTCGCCCCGCAACCGGAGTGCGGCGGCCGTCACTTCGGGCAGCCGGTCGGTGATGTCGTCGAGGGTGCGGGTGTAGAGCCGCACGGTGTCGCCGTCGCGGTGCACCTGGACGCGGATGCCGTCCAGCTTCTCCTCCACCGCGCAGCCGCCCAGTTTGTCGACCGCCTCGGCCACCGAGGAGGCGCTGTGCGCCAGCATCGGCAGCACCGGGCGGCCCACGGTGAGACGGAAGCGGTCGAGGGAGCCGGGGCCGTCCGCGAGCAGCGCCTCGGCCACCGTCTGGAGGGAACCGGCGAGCATCACGGCCCGCCGTACGTCCGCGGCGGGCGCCCCGGTCGCCTGGGCCAGTCCCTCGACCGCCACCGCGTCCAGGGCGCCCTGCCGGACCTCGCCGGTGAGCAGGCCCAGCAGAAAGCGCTGCTCGGTCTCGGTGGCCGCGCCCATCAACTCCGCGACCAGCCGGGTCCGTTCCGCCTGGGAGCCGGGGCCGGACACCGTGGCGAGCTCCGCGAGCCGGGCGTCCACGTCCCGCACGGTCAGACTCGGCTCGGCGGCCGGTTCGACCGACCGGCTCAGCACCTTCCAGCCGACCCCGATCCGGCCCTGCGGCAGCCGTCCCGCGAGGTACGGGATGACGATGGGCACGTCCTCCGCCTCGGCGTCCCGGAACAGCTCCGCGAGCAGGGCCGTCTTGCGGGACCGCGCCGAGGTGGCGGCGACCTCCTGGGAGACTCGGGCCAGCCGGTGCAGCAGCATGCAGCCATGGTGCACCTCGGAGGGGGCCTCTACACCTGGGCGACCGGGTCCGGATGCTGCGGCGTGGCTTGTCCGGGCGTGCGGCACCGGTCCCCCGCCCCGCTGCAAGGGCGCGGCAGCAAACCGATTGACGCGCGCGGCGCGCGCGGGTTCTCCTGCTGCGATGTCCGAACTCCGCATCCGCGTGCCTGACGACGACAGCGCGCTCAGGGACTGGCAGCACGTCCACAACACGGTCATCCCGACGCACCATCTCTCGATGGACGACGCGCGCGACCGCGCGGAGCGCCATCACCTGGAGGTCGCCCACCTCGGGGACGTGCTCGTCGGCAGCAGCACCGTACGCCCGCCGGCGGACGGCACCGCGACGGCCACGGTGATCGCCCGCGTGCTCGCTCCTCACCGCGGACGGGGATTCGGCGGGGAGCTCTACGCGCGCGGGCTGGACCGCGCGCGGAAGGCGGGTGCCGAGGTCATCGAGACGGTGGTCCTCTCCTCCAACGAGGACGGGCTGCGGTTCGCCCGAGCGCACGGCTTCGTCGAGATCGAGCGGTACTTGCTGCCGGGCGAGACCGTTCCCTGGGTCGATCTGCGCCTCTTCTGACCCCGGCCGTGGCCCGTTGAGCGGCGGGTGATCACGCGGGGCTCTGCCGCCGCACTGCCGCGTCGAGGTCCGTCATCAGCAGGTCCCCGACGATCGCGGACGCCGCCCGGTACCCGCCGCTCGCCGCGTGCACGACCTGCTCGGAGAAGCCGATGGCGTTGCCCGCGGCCCACACACCGGGCACGGTCGTCAGGCCGGTCGCGTCGACCACCGGATACGCGCCGAACGGCGTCTCGTGCAGCTCGGCCCCGAGCCGCTCCAGCAGTCCGGTCTGCGGTACGGCCCGCGGGGCGGTGAACAGCACCGAGCGGGGGTGCGTCGTACCTTCCGTGAGCCTGACGCCGGTGAGCCGGTCGTCCTCGGTCACCAGCTCAGCGACTTCCCCGGGCACCACGTCCACCCCGGCCGCGGCGAGCCGGCGCAGATCCTCGTCGGAGAGCTCCTTCTCGGCGACGGTGTGCAGGAAGAACCGCACGTCCTTCGACCACTGGGACACGATCAGCGCCTGGTGCACGCTCGCCGGGCTCGTGGCCAGCACCCCGAACGGCTGGTCGCGCACCTCCCAGCCGTGGCAGAAGGGGCAGTGCAGCACGTCCCGGCCGAAGCGCTCGGCGACCCCGGGCACCGCGGGCAGCTCGTCCTTCAGCCCGGTCGCGACGACGAGCCGCCGGGCCCGAACGCTCCGGCCGCCGGCCGACACCACGGTGAAGTCCTCGCCCTTCTCCACCTCCACCACCCGGTCCCGGACGAGCTCCACGCCGTAGCGTGCGATCTCCTCCCGGCCGGCGGCCAGGAACTCGGCGGGCGGCATGCCGTCCCGGGACAGGTAGCCCTGCATGTGCGCGGCGGGCGCGTTGCGCGGCTCACCCGCGTCGATCACCAGCGTGCGGTGCCGCGCCCGCCCCAGCACCAGCGCGGCGGACAGGCCCGCCGCGCCCCCGCCGATGACGACCACTGCGTACTTCTCGGTCATGTGACCACCTCCGCTGCCGAGCGTCGCCCCTGCCTGCGGGATTGACAAACAACCTTGCCGAAACTGCAATACGGCCATGACGACGGACGAGGTACTCGCGGGCGTGGGCCCCCGGCTGCGGCAGATGCGCAAGGACCGGGAGGTGACCCTGGCGGCGCTCTCCGAGACGACCGGCATCTCTGTCAGCACCCTCTCGCGGCTGGAGTCCGGTCTGCGTAAACCCAGTCTGGAACTGCTGCTGCCGATCGCGCGCGCCCACCAGGTGGCGCTGGACGAGCTGGTCGGCGCCCCGCCGGCCGGTGATCCGCGCGTGCGGTCCAAGCCGATCGTGATGGGCGGCCGCACCCACTGGCCGCTCACCCGCCAGCCCGGCGGCCTCCAGGCCTACAAGGTCCTCGAACCGAAGCGCAGACAAGAGCCGGACCCCCGGACGCACGAGGGCTACGAGTGGCTGTACGTGCTGTCCGGGAAGCTGCGTCTGGTGCTGGGCGAGCACGACGTGGTGCTCACGGCGGGGGAGGCCGCCGAGTTCGACACCCGGGTACCGCACTGGTTCGGGTCGACGGGGGAGGGGCCGGTGGAGTTCCTGAGCCTGTTCGGGCCGCAGGGCGAGCGGATGCACGTGCGGGCGCGGCCGAAGGGCGCGTGACACGAACGGCGCGTCACGCGAAGGGCGCGTCACGCCAAGGATGCGTGACGGGTGCGTGACACACGGGGCTCGCTCCGGGCGGGATTTGCCGGCACCTGTTCCCTTATGGGCAAGCGACCGCTTAGTATGCGAACCGACCCCGGTCAGACACAGCAGTCCCCCGTGGAGGCCCCGCATGCAGGCATGGCAAGTGCACGAGAACGGCGAGCCGGGCGAGGTGATGCGGCTCCAGGACGTCGAGCCGCCCACCCCCGGTGACGGCCAGGTCCTGCTGAAGGTGCGCGCGGCCAACATCAACTTCCCGGACGCCCTGCTCTGCCGCGGCCAGTACCAGGTCAGGCCGCCGCTGCCGTTCACCCCGGGCGTGGAGATCTGCGGCGAGACCGAGGACGGCCGCCGGGTGATCGCCAACCCGGCTCTGCCCCACGGCGGCTTCGCCGAATACGCCGTCGCGGACGCCGCCGCGCTGCTGCCCGCGCCGGACGCCCTGGACGACGCCGAGGCCGCGGCCCTGCACATCGGCTACCAGACCGGTTGGTTCGGTCTGCACCGCCGAGCCGGTCTGGAGGCCGGCGAGACCCTGCTCGTCCACGCTGCCGCTGGAGGGGTCGGCAGCGCGGCCGTGCAGCTGGGGAAGGCCGCCGACGCCACCGTGATCGGTGTCGTCGGCGGCCCCGGGAAGGCGGCCGTCGCCCGCGAACTGGGCTGCGACGTCGTGATCGACCGGCGCTCCGAGGATGTCGTCGCCGCCGTCAAGGAGGCCACCGGCGGCCGGGGCGCCGACGTGATCTACGACCCGGTCGGCGGCGAGGCCTATGCCCAGTCCGCCAAGGCCGTCGCCTTCGAGGGGCGCATCGTGGTCGTCGGCTTCGCCAGCGGCACGATCCCCAGCCCGGGCCTGAACCACGCGCTGGTGAAGAACTACTCGATCCTCGGCCTGCACTGGGGCCTGTACAACACCAAGAACCCCAAGCTGGTCCAGCACTGCCACGAGCAGCTCACCGATCTGGCCGCCCGGGGCGCGATCAAGCCGCTGGTGAGCGAGCGCGTGCCGCTCGGCGGCGCCGCCGGGGCGGTGCAGAAGGTCGCGGACGGTCTGACCACCGGCAGGATCGCGGTCGTCATGGAGGAGGCAGCATGACCGGCGCCGAGGAACTGCGCAGCCGTACCCGGGAGTTGCTGGCCGCCCATCCGCCGGCCTCCACCGGCCGCCTGGACTTCCTGCGGGCCCGCTTCGACGCCGGACTCGCCTGGGTGCACTACCCGGAGGGCCTCGGCGGACTCGGCGCTCCCCGCTCCCTCCAGGCCGTCGTGGACGCCGAGTTGGAGGCCGCCGGGGCGCCCGACAACGACCCGCGGCGCATCGGCATCGGCCTGGGCATGGCCGCGCCGACGATCCTCCAGTTCGGCACCGAGGAGCAGAAGCGGCGGTTCCTCAGGCCGCTGTGGACGGGTGAGGAGGTCTGGTGCCAGCTGTTCAGCGAGCCGGGTGCCGGCTCCGACCTCGCCGCCCTGGGCACCCGGGCCGTGCGCGAGGGCGAGGACTGGGTCGTCAACGGGCAGAAGGTGTGGACGTCCAGCGCCCATGTGGCCCGCTGGGCGATTCTCATCGCCCGCACCGACCCGGACGTGCCCAAGCACCGGGGCATCACGTACTTCGTGTGCGACATGACCGACCCGGGCGTGGAGGTGCGCCCGTTGCGGCAGGTCACCGGCGAGGCCGAGTTCAACGAGGTGTTCCTCACCGGTGTCCGCATCCCCGACACGCGCCGCCTCGGCGCGATCGGTGACGGCTGGAAGGTCGCCCAGACCACGCTCAACAACGAGCGCGTGGCCATCGGCGGCATGCGGCTGCCCCGCGAGGGCGGCATGATCGGCCCGGTCTCGAAGACCTGGCGCGAGCGGCCCGAACTGCGCACCCACGACCTGCACCAGCGGCTGCTGAAGCTGTGGGTGGAGTCCGAGGTCTCCCGCCTCACCGCCGAGCGGCTGCGCCAGCAGCTCGTCGCGGGCCAGCCCGGCCCCGAGGGCGCCGGCATGAAACTGGCCTTCGCCCGCCTCAACCAGGAGATCAGCGGCCTGGAGGTGGAACTCCTCGGCGAGGAGGGCCTGTTGTACGACGACTGGACCATGCGGCGCCCGGAGCTGGTCGACTTCACCGGCCGCGAAGCGGGCTACCGCTACCTGCGCTCCAAGGGCAACAGCATCGAGGGCGGGACCAGCGAGGTCCTGCTGAACATCGTCGCCGAGCGCGTCCTGGGCCTGCCCCCCGAGCCGCGCACCGACAAGGACGTCGCCTGGAAGGACCTCGCCCGATGAGCGACCTGTTGTACTCGGAAGAGGAAGAGGCGCTGCGCGCCGCCGTCCGCGACCTGCTCACCGACCACTGCGACGCCCCCGGCGTCATCGCCCGCACCGAGTCCGGCACCCCGCACCACCTGGCCCTGTGGAAGGCGCTCACCGACGGCATGGGCCTCGCCGGCCTGCTCGTCCCAGAGGAGCTCGACGGCCAGGGCGCCACGCACCGTGAAGCCGCCGTCGTGCTGGAGGAACTGGGACGCGCGGTCGCGCCCGTGCCGTACCTGACGAGCGCGGTCGTCGCCACCGAGGCCCTGCTGGCCTGCGGCACCGACGACCTCCTGCGCGACCTCGCGACCGGCACGACGATCGGCGCCCTCGCGGTGGCCCTCAACGTCGCACCGGGCGCCGCATACCGGGTCGTCCAACATGAGGACGGGCTGCTGCACGGCGAACTGACCGGCATCGCCGACGCGGCCGTCGCCGACGTACTGCTCGTGCCCGCCGACGACGGCGGTCTGTACGCCGTCGACGCCACCACCGCGACCGTCACATCCCAGACCTCCCTCGACCTGACCCGGCCGCTCGCGACCGTCACCCTCGACGGGGTGCAGGGCCGGCTGCTGGGTGACGCCGAACCCGCCGTGCGCCGAGCACTGCGGGCCGGAGCCGGACTGCTCGCCTCCGAGCAGTTCGGGCTCGCCGAGTGGACGCTGACGGAGACCGTCCGCTACCTGAAGGAACGCAAACAGTTCAACCGGCCCGTCGGCGGCTTCCAGGCGATCAAGCACCGGCTGGCCCAGCTGTGGCTGGAAGTCGTCAACACCCGTGCGGCCGCCCGCAACGCCGCCGACGCCCTGGCGAGCGGCCACGACGTGGACATGGCCGTCACCGTCGCCCAGGCCTACGCGGCACCCGTGGCCGTGCACGCCGCCGAGGAAGCCCTGCAACTGCACGGCGGCATCGGCATGACGTGGGAACACCCCGTGCATCTCTACCTCAAGCGCGCCAAGGCCGACTCGATCGCCTACGGCACGCCGGGCGCCCACCGGGAGGCACTGGCCGCACTGGCCGACCTCCAGGCCCCCTGACGTCCAACGGCCGGCGCCGCCGCACGGCTGGATTCCCACAAAGGCCCGCCCCACCAGGGGCGGGCCTTTCCCCGTGCCCGGCCCGGCGAAGTGAACGCGTGGCGGCGGTCCGGCCAACTCCGTTCCCACGGCTGCTCCTTGAGCTGCCGGGACCCCATACTCGCAGGGTCCCCGTACGGCATCCCCAGGGAGGCAGAGCATGGCCCTCACCACCCGTCGCACGGCCCTCACCACCCTCGGCGCGGCCCTCGCGGGCTCGACCGTCCTCCCCGCCGCCCCCGCGGCGGCAGGCGAACGCACGCACCGGCCCCGGCCGTTGTGGCGCGCCCACGCCCACAACGACTACGAGCACCCGCGTCCCCTGCTCGACGCCCTCGACCACCGCTTCGGCAGCGTCGAGGCGGACATCCACCTCGTGGGCGACCAGCTCCTCGTCGCCCACGACCCGGGCGATCTCGACCCCTCCCGCACCCTGGAGTCCCTCTACCTCGACCCGCTCGCCGCCCGCGTCCGGGCCAACCGCGGCACGGTGTACCGGGGGCACCGCGGCTCACTGCAGTTGCTCATCGACATCAAGACCGAGGGCTCCTCGACGTACCGCGAACTCGACCGTCACCTCAGGCGCCATCGGCACCTGTTCACGTCGTACGCCCACGGCCGCGTCCGCCGTGGTCCGCTCACCGCCGTGATCTCCGGCGACCGCGCGGCCCGCGCGCCCATGGAGGCCCAGACCGTCCGGCGCGCCTTCTACGACGGCCGCCTCACCGACCTCGGCAGCCCGGCACCGGCCTCCTTCATGCCGCTGATCAGTGACAACTGGACGCTCAACTTCACCTGGCGGGGAATCGGCGCCTTTCCGGACGCCGAGCGGCAGAAGCTGCGAGGCATCGTCAGGTCCGCTCACCGGCGGGGGCAGAGGGTGCGGTTCTGGGCGACCCCGGACCTGGCCGGACCCACCCGCGACGCACTCTGGGGCGAACTGCTCGCCGCCGGCGTCGACCACCTCAACACCGACGACCTCGCCGGACTGGAGGCGTTCCTCGACGCCCGGCGGGAGGTCTAGGGGCGGCAGCAGGACACCACACGTTCGGCGGACAGCTCAGCCGACCGGACGAACCCTCCGCTACGCCACACTTACGGCCGAACGCCGTGAACCGGACATGGCGGCGTGGCGGAGGAGTTGACGATGGCCATTTCCATCTCTGTGGTGTTGCTGCTCGCGATCCTTGCGGTGATCTTCCTGCGCAACGGCGGGCTGAAGATCTCCCACGCGCTGGTCTGCCTGCTGCTCGGCTTCTCACTGGCCAGCACCAGCGTCGCCCCCACCATCCACAGCGGTCTCACCGCGACGGCCGAGATCGTCAGCGGCCTGCGGCCCTGAACCTCACCCCGAGAACACGCCGATACCGTTCGGGACGGGGCGTTCGGCGCCGCCGCTGGGATGGTTGCGCACGGAGACCGTGCTCGCGCCGGGACTGCGCGCAACCAGGGTCGACGACCCGCCGCCGTCCAGGCTGAAGGCGTCCTCCGCGCCCAGCTTCCGCAGGGTGCCGGCGACCTCGGCGATCGTCAGGCCGCTGCGGTAGGCGGCGGCGCCGTCCAGCGCGAGCAGCAGCAGGCGCCGCCCGCCGTCGGCGATTCCCACGGCGGTACGGACGGCCGACGTCGTGTCGTCCAGCCCCGGCAGCGGCTGACCGCCGGAAAGCACCGGGTAGCCGCCGACGGCGAGCCGGTAGGCCGCGCCCTCCCCGGCCGCCACGAGGCCGTGCTCGACCTCGACCGATTCACCGGTGGAGAACGTGCGCAGCTGCTGGGCGCCCGCCTCCCGGCCGACCAGCACGGTGGTCCCCGCGGCGATGGGACCGCTGCCCGGGGTGTCGGCGGCCGAGACGACCCGGCCGTCACGGACCGTCACCTCATAGGTGTCCGTGCTGCACGGAGCGGCCCGGTCGGTGTCCGTGCCGCACGTGGCGCGCACCCGGGAGACGCTGCCCCACTCGGTGGTGAACGCCCCGACCGAACCCACCGGCAGCGCGTACTGGTTGAGCCCGCCCAGAGGCAGCTGCGCCTCGGCCGTACTCACCGACCCCTTCAGCGTCAGCCGGTCCAGTCGAGCCCGCCCGTCGGTGCCGACGCCGAACACGTCCTCGGTGGTCGTCCCGGGCGGCAGCGCCGGTCCGAACCGCTGGCCGTTCGGCACGGCCGCCTTCAGGGTCCGCCCGTCCGCGATCGCCGGACCCACACTCGCGCCGGTCGCTTCCACACCCGGGTGCTGCGTCTCGGTGATGTTGAAGAAGTCACCGTTGACACCGGCCACCGCGCCCTGGCTGTCCGCCATCGCCGAGACCCGCCCCCGAGCGGCCACCGCCCCCGGGTACAGCAGGTCGACCCGTACCTGTGGGTGGTCCAGGTCGACCCTCAGGACGTGTGCGTGCGTCACCCCCTTGGCGGCCGTGATGTCGAACTCCTCGTACGTCACGCCCGGTGCGACCCGCACGCCCTTCTGGACGGCGCCGGCCGGGGCCGCCCCCGCCAGAGCCGCACCGGTCAGCGCGCCGAACGCCGTGAGCAACGCCAGTACCGCTCTGCCAGCACCCCGTCGCCTGCGACGACCTGCCATCGTGCCCCCTGATGCCTCGTCAACTGTCGGGACCCTCCGGGGCAGTGCACCAGACCACGGGGGCCGGCAGGGTGGCTGAGCACCTCCTACGCGGGAACGGCTGAAAAATCGCACCCCTCTGGGTGCTTCAGCTGTCGCCCGTTCCGGTGACGTACGGCGTGTAGTGCGCGGGCGTGTGGTCGATCGGCAGCCCGGGCCGCCAGGCGGTGAGGGCCTGCGCGCTGCACACGAACAGCTGCTCCGGCAGCCGGTCCAGGGCGAACCAGCGCCAGCGGCCCACGCTCTCCCCGGGCTGGTCCGACGGCTCCCCGCGCCAGCCGGTGACCAGGGCGGGCACGGTCACACGGACGACACCGCCCGCGTCGTCCAGGAGCGTCCCGAGCAGCCGGACGTCCTCGGGCCGTGCCGCGAGGCCCGTCTCCTCGCCGAGCTCCCGCACGACCGTCTCCTGCAACGACTCGCCGGGCTCCACCGTCCCGCCCGGCAGCTCCCACGTCCCGCGCCGGTGCCGGCCCAGAAGCAGCCCGCGCGGACCGTACAGGACGGCACCCACCCCGATCGCCGCGTGCGCCGGCGGCGCCTTGCCGACGCGCGGCCGGGAGGAGACCCGGACGGGCCGGGTCACCCGGAAGAGCCGGTAGGAGGCCCGGTTGCCCTCCTCCGGCGTGTCGAGGACGTCGATCCCCTCCACGCGGAGCCCGTACTCGGTGAGCAGCGCCGTCCAGAGCTCCGGCGTGAGCACCCACATCAGGACGGTGACCTCTCCGCCGCCCGCCAGCCGCAGCACCTCGGGCCGGGCGGCGACCCGGCCCGACGGTCCGTCACCCCGGCTGTTGCTGTGCAGCACCGTGAAACAGAGCCTGCCCCCCGGCCTCAGCGCCCCGGCGAGGGCGGGCAGCAGCCGGTGCGGATCGACGTACGGGACGCCATTGACGGAGTAGACGACGTCGTACGGCTCCGCCGCACGCAGATGCTCCACGGCGTCGCCGAGGACCAGCCGCAGCCCGGGCAGTCCGCCGTAGCGGGCCCGGGCCCGCTCGTACTGCCCGGCCGAGGCGTCGACGGCGTCCACCAGCGCGCCGTGGGCCCGGACCAGGTGGGCGGCGTGCCGGGCCGTACCGCACCCGAGGTCCAGCACCCGCCGGCCCGTCAGCTCCCCGAGCACCTCGCTCCCCGGCCCGCCGCCCTCGAACCCCCAGCCGATGTCCGCCACTTCGGGCAGGACCGTGCCCCGTAGCAGATGGTGTGTCCCGTACGCGTCCCAAGCCTCGGCGTTGACCGCCTCCGGTTCGTCCGCCAAGGTTCAGCCGCCCGCCACGGCATCACGCGGAAGCACCGTGACCCGGCGGAAGTTGCACCCGGCAGGCAGCCGCCCGGCGTCATCGGCGGGGGGCGTGTGGTGGGCCTTGAGGGCGATGCTCACCAGGCTCAGCAGCAGGTCGATGTCCGCCTCGCAGTCGAGGTGGATCGTCACCCAGCCCGATCCGGGCAGCAGGTGGATCGCGCTCGAACCGGCGAGGTCGGAATGAATGCGCAGGATGGCCCGGCGAGTGAGGTGGAGGTCCACGTCACGTGAGGAGTGGAAGTGAACGATCTCGTCACGGACGGAACGGAGCGCCTTTCCGGTACCGCAACTCGCCGGGCCCGCCATGAGGTCGGGCCAGGCCTGCAGGCGCTCCATGGCGCGCTGGGCCAGAGTCATGCCCCCATCGTCGCCTGCTTACCGGTCCGCAACCAGGGGTTGAGCGATTCGTAACCGGGACGTGAGGTGGACCGTAGGGCCTCCGACCTGGTTCTCAGGCGGATTTGACGAGTCTGAGGTAGCGCTTCCAGTCCCAGTGCCGGCCCGGGTCGGTGTGGTCGCTGCCCGGTACCTCGTGATGGCCGATGATGTGTGCCCGGTTCCTCGGGATGTCGTACCTCTCGCAGATCGCCGCGGTGAGCCGGGCCGACCGCTCGTACATGACGTCGGTGAAGTAGCCGGGCCGGTCCACCCAGCCTTCGTGCTCGATGCCGATGCTGCGGGTGTTGTAGTCCCAGTTCCCCGCGTGCCAGGCGATGTCGGCATCGCGCACGCACTGCGCGACATGCCCGTCGGAGGAGCGCACCACGTAGTGGGCGGACACCTTCGTCCTGGGGTTCCGGAAGACGGACAGGGTGCCGGAGTAGGTCGTCTGCGCCACGTGGATGACCACGTAGTGCAGTGGGTGGGCGCGCGGGCGGTTCGACGGCGTGTAGTTCCGGCGGCTCGCGGGGTGCCACGCCGCTCCGGGGTGGTCGACGGCCCGGGGCCGGGCATCGGCCCGGGTGCCGGAGAGCAGGACAGCGGGGACGGCGGTGAGGGCGGCGCCGGCGAGGATGCCTCGTCGGCTGGGGAAGAGGGTGGTCGGTCCGGCGGTCCGGTCCGTGTTTCGCTCCATGGCTGTGTGCCTTCCGGGCTCGGCGGGAGAGTGTCTCTTGCTCAACTGCGTGGAGCGACGGCCATTGCGGCCGTGGCCCGCGTGATCAAGTTACGGCGCGTGCCGGCCGGTCAGGAGAATGCGGTGGACGGGGCCGCGACTGTGGACAACTTCCTCACCCGGGCGGGTGATTGGGGCGGGCGGACGGGGACGGAGGACGGGGTGGGGGCTGAGCCGGACCCAAGCCGGTGACTGCGGGCGACGGCCTGTTTCAGGCCTTCCCGGCGACGGCCGCCGGATCGTCCAGCACGGCCCGGACCACCGAGTGCGCGGCCCCCAGCAGCGGGCCCTCAGGCCCCAGCCCGGACACGGACACGGGGCAGGCCGGACCTGCCGTACGCCGCGCCAGCTCGTCCCGCAGCGAGGGCAGCAACCAGGGCGCGAGTCCCGACAGTTCCCCGCCCAGGACCACGCTCTCCGGGTCGAGCAGGTTGACCGCCCCGGTCAGGGCCACGCCGAGCGCCGTCCCCGCGTCGCGCAGGGCACGGCGTACGTTCTCGTCGCCCTCCGCGGCGCGCCTGGCGAGCTGCCCGACGCGGTCCTCGTCGGGTTCCAGGTCGGCGGCGCGCAGCACGGCCTCCTCACCCGCGTACTGCTCCAGGCAGCCCCGGCCACCGCAGGGGCACTCCGGCCCGTCCGGCCGCACCGGCACGTGACCCAACTCGCCCGCGAAACCGCGGGTTCCGCGCAGCAGGCCGCCGTCCACCACGACCGCCGCACCGATACCGATCTCCGCCGAGACGTGCAGGAAGTCGCGGGGCGTGTCCTCACCCAGCCAGAGTTCGGCGAGGGCGCCGAAGTTGGCCTCGTTGTCCACCGTCAGCGGCAGGCCTGCCGGCAGCAGTGTGCCGAGGTCCGTCTCGTGCCAGCCGAGGTTCGGGGCGCGCACGACGGTCCGGGCGTCGCGCGCCACCAGGCCCGGCACGGCCACGGCGAGTCCGGCCGGCCACAGGCCCTCGCCCTCCGCCTCGGCGACGACCTGCCGGATCAGCTCGGTGAGTTCCGCGAGCACGGGCTCAGGGGGGCGGTCGCGGTTCGCCCCCTGCCGTATCGCCCGCGCCCGGGTCGCGCCGCGCAGGTCGACGACGCAGACCGCGAGATGGTCGACGCCGACCTCCGCGCCGACGCCCGCCGGGCCACGGCCGCTGACGGCGAGCGCGAACCCGGGCCGGCCCACCCGGCCGGGCCGCTCCGGCCCCAGCTCTTCGAGGAGCCCCGAGCGGATGAGCTCGTCGACGAGCGTCGAGACCGCCGCCCGGGTCAGACCGATCCGTGAGGCGACGGCGGCCCGGGACAGCGGCCCCTCGGCGCGGAGAGCGTGCAGGACGCGGGCGAGGTTGCGACGGCGCATGCCCTGCTGGGTGTCGGGCAGCGCGCGTCCCGGTCCGGAGGGACGGGCCTCGTGCAGCGGTGCGGTCATGCCTGACGCCAGTCCTCAGTGGGTGTCCGTGGGCCGCTCCAGCAGCGGAGCCGCGTCGGAGAGTACCCCGGCGATCCTGGCCAGCGTCTCCTCGTCCCGCTCGACGGCGTCGAGCACCGGCCCGGCCGCCGTGTCCCAGCGTCGTGCGACCGCTGCCGGGTCCTCTCCGGTGAGCAGCCCGGCCGCCTGCGCCGCAGCGCCCAGCGCGACCAGCTCCCTGGCCTCGGGCACCTGCACGGGACGCCCCGACAGCCGCCGCACGGTCTGCTGCCAGGCGGTGCCCCGGGCGCCGCCGCCGATCAGCAGCAGGGGTTCCGAACGGTCCGCGTCCTCGTCGAGGACCAGGTCGAGCGCGCCGAGCAGGGAGTGCACGGCACCGTCGTAGGCGGCCTGGAGCAACTGGCCGGCCGTCGTGTCGTGGCGCAGGCCGTGCAGCAGGCCGGAGGCGTTGGGCAGGTTCGGGGTGCGTTCGCCGTCCAGGTAGGGCAGGAGCGTCACGGCCGTGCCGGGCTCCACGGCCTCGCGGTCCAGGCCCAGCAGCGCCGCGACACGGTCGACGGCGAGCGTGCAGTTCAGGGTGCAGGCCAGCGGAAGCCAGTCGCCGCGGGCGTCGGCGAAGCCCGCCACCGTGCCGCTCGGATCGGCGGGCCGGTGCCGCGACACGGCGTACACCGTGCCCGAGGTGCCGAGGCTCATCACCGGTACGCCCGGCCGCACTCCGAGGCCCAGCGCGGCGGCGGCGTTGTCACCCGTGCCGGGCGCGACCAGGGTGCCCCGGGAGAACGGCAGGCCGTGGCCGTCGCGCACCGTGCCCGCCACCTCGCCGGGCCGGACCACCCGCGGCAGCAGGGTGGGGTCGAGCCCCACGTGCCCGAGGATCTCCTCGTCGTACGCCTCCGTCCCGGAGGCCCACCAACCCGTCCCCGAGACGTCACCGCGGTCGGTCGTGCCCTGCCCGGTGAGCCGCTCGGTGAGGTAGTCGTGGGGGAGTCGCACCGCCTTCGTGGCACGCACCGCCTCCGGTTCGTGCTCGGCCAGCCACGCCCACTTCGTGACCGTGAACGAGGCCGCGGGCACGCTTCCGGTGCGGTCGGCCCAGAACTTCGCGCCGCCCAGCTCCTCGGTCAGCCGACGGGCCTGCGGCGCCGAGCGGACGTCGTTCCAGAGCAGGGCGGGCCGCACCGGCTCGCCCCGGCCGTCCAGGGTGACGAGGCCGTGCTGCTGCCCGCCGACCGAGACGGCGGCGGCCTCGTGCGCCGCGTCACCGCACTGCCGCAGGGCCTCGCACAACGCGTCCCACCACTGGCGCGGATCGGTCTCGCGCCCCGCGCCCGAGGAGACCGTGTGCGGCGCCTGGCCGCTCGCGACCACCCGGCCGGTGGACGCGTCGACCACCAGCGCCTTGGTGGACTGGGTGGACGAGTCCACACCGACGACGAGCGGACCCTCGGCTGCTGACATCGGGCTTCTCCCTACTGCGCGCGGCACGTGTCTCCGTTCGGAGGCACCTTGTCTCTTCCCAGAGAGGTGCTCGCATACTAATTTGTAAATCGGCATGACGAAATAGCCTCAGCGAGCAAGGAGCCGCGGCATGAGCTTCCAGCCCACCCCCGAGGACAGGTTCACCTTCGGCCTGTGGACCGTCGGCTGGCAGGGACGGGATCCCTTCGGCGACGCCACGCGGCGTGCCCTCGACCCGGTCGAGACGGTGCAGCGGCTGGCCGAGCTGGGCGCCCACGGTGTGACCTTCCACGACGACGACCTGATCCCGTTCGGCTCGGGCGACACCGAGCGCGAGGCGCACATCAAGCGCTTCCGGCAGGCGCTGGACGCCACGGGCATGAAGGTCCCGATGGCCACCACCAACCTCTTCACGCACCCGGTCTTCAAGGACGGCGCGTTCACCGCCAACGACCGCGACGTGCGTCGCTACGCCCTGCGCAAGACCATCCGCAACATCGACCTCGCCGCCGAGCTCGGCGCCCAGGTGTACGTGGCCTGGGGCGGCCGTGAGGGGGCCGAGTCCGGCGCCGCCAAGGACGTCCGCGCGGCCCTGGACCGGATGAAGGAGGCCTTCGATCTGCTCGGCGAGTACGTCACCTCCCAGGGCTACGACCTGCGCTTCGCCATCGAGCCCAAGCCCAACGAGCCGCGCGGCGACATTCTGCTGCCGACCGTCGGCCACGCCCTGGCGTTCATCGAGCGCCTGGAGCGGCCGGAGCTGTACGGCGTCAACCCCGAGGTCGGGCACGAGCAGATGGCCGGGCTGAACTTCCCGCACGGCATCGCGCAGGCGCTGTGGGCGGGCAAGCTCTTCCACATCGACCTCAACGGCCAGTCCGGCATCAAGTACGACCAGGACCTGCGCTTCGGCGCCGGCGACCTGCGTGCGGCGTTCTGGCTCGTCGACCTGCTGGAGTCGGCCGGCTACAGCGGCCCGCGCCACTTCGACTTCAAGCCGCCGCGCACCGAGGACCTCGACGGCGTCTGGGCCTCGGCGGCCGGCTGCATGCGCAACTACCTCATCCTCAAGGAGCGCGCCGCCGCCTTCCGTGCCGACCCGGAGGTCCAGGAAGCCCTGCGTGCGGCCCGTCTCGACGAGCTGGCCCAGTCCACCGCCGCGGACGGCCTCCAGGCACTGCTCGCCGACCGGTCGGCGTTCGAGGCGTTCGACGTGGAGGCGGCTGCCGCGCGCGGCATGGCCTTCGAGCACCTGGACCAGCTGGCGATGGACCATCTGCTGGGGGCGCGCGGCTGAGTCCACGCGCGCGTGCGGGCCCGGCTCCCGGCCGGGCCCGGCGTCCGGCCGGGGACGGACGCCGGGCCCGTCATGCCGCCGAATCACGCGACCCGCTCGTCAGGCCACGGAATCATGCGATCCACGCCATGAGTCCGTATCAGCTTCCGTGCGCCCCTCCCGGTCCGAGCGGTGCGCGGCGACTCTGTCGGTATGGCCCTGCCGCCCGTATCGCCGCATCCGCCCCGGCCTCCACGGCGCCGGAATCCGCTGCTGATCCTGCTCGCCGTGCTCGCGGCCGTGGCAGCCGTGTCCATCGTGGTGTTGATGGCCTCAGGCAGGGGCGACTCGCCGGACGCCGAACCGTCCGGTGAGAGCACGAGCCGCTCTTCGGAACCGTCCTTCCGGATCCCCACGAAGCTGCCGACCGGGCTGCCGAGCGGGCTGCCGAGCGGGCTGCCGTCGGGCCTCCCGACCCGGCTCCCGAGCGATCTGCCCACCGATCTGCCGAGCGGCTTCGCATCGCTCCTGCCGTCCCTGGAGGGGGGAGAGTTGGTGCCCTGACGCCTGCCCGCCGGAAGAGATGTCGCCGTCAGGCCGGCGCCGGGGCGACGAACACCACCATGTCCGTCTCCCCACCCGGCAGGGGTTCGGGCTCCTGCCATCCGGCCCGGCGGTAGAAGGCCAGCGCGTCCGGGGCACCGTTCCAGGTCATCAGCCAGGCCCGGCCGCCGGGTGCGCCGGAGCTGAGAGCGGACAGCAGCCGCCGCCCCAGGCCCGTACTGCGGGCCCGGGAGCGCACGCCCAGTTCGTCGATCTCGAAGCGGCCCACGAGGAGCTCGTTCACCCGCTCGGCGCCGAGCCGCCGGGCCACCTTTCCGTAGGCGCGATCGGTCCGGAAGGGTGCCTGGGTGGTCCAGCCCGTGGCGAAACCGTCCACCCGCCCGTCCTCCGACAGCGCCAGCACCGCCCGGAAACCCGGACGGCGCACGTCCGTCTCCAGCCGCTCACGGAACTCCGCCCGGGTCTTCTCGAAGTCCCGGGGCTGCCAGGGCGGTGCCGTGAAGACCTCGGCGTACGCCTCGGTGAGCTCGTCGGCGACGGTGAGGAGGTCCGGGCCGTACCACGTGAGCGTCACAGGGAGTTCCCTTCTGCGGGGGCGGGTTCCGCCGATGCCGGGCCCGTCACGGAGGCCAGTGCTGTCGCCGGATCCTGGGCGGGGCCTGCCGCGGGCAGCCAGCGGCCGCGCTCCTTGCGGTAGGGCCACCAGCGCCCGTCCCGGCCGAGGCGCAGCTGGACCGGCGTGCCGGCGACCGTCCACCGGTTGCCCCGCGGCTGAAGCTCCGGCCGTTCGGCGGCGTCCCAGGCCGACTCCAGGGCGGCACGTGCGCGTGCGAGCGTCTCACCCTCCACACGCCACTCCTCGTCGAGGACGGAGAGTGCGGCCGTCCCGCCGTGACGCCAGGCGCGCACGGCTGCCGCCAGCCCTTCCCGCCCGCGTCCCGACCCGGTGGCGAGCCGGTCGCTCATCTCCCGGTCGGGGTCACCCGCGGCCAGCCGCACGGCGTCCTGCGCCGCCGTCAACTCCGTGTGACCGGTGCCCCGGAGCGCCTCCCCGAGCAGGCGGTGCGCCGCTACGGCCGTCCGCGCGGCCAGGAACGCCAGTGCGGCCGGGTCGATGCCGGGGGCGGGGGCCGTCTCGGTGTCCAGGGACGGCGGAAGACCCGGTTCAGCAGGGAGCCCGGGCAGATCCGGCAGCGGCGGCAGGATGTCGCCGGCGGCGTACGCCTCGGCCGCGTCGACGCCCTCCGGCCCGGAGGAGCTCGTCGCACCGGCCCCGCTGCGCGCCTGCAGGTCCTCCAGCAGGGCGGTTTCGTCGCGTCCGCGCATCAGCAGCAGCACGAAGGGATCCTGGTCCAGCAGCCGTGCCACCTGGTAGCAGAGGGCTGCCGTGTGCCCGCAGTGGTCCCAGGCCTCGCAGTCGCACTCCGGCTCCAGGTCGCCCAGACCCGGCAGCAGTTCCACGCCCGCGTCGGCCGCGTCCTCGACCAGGTGCGGTGGCATCTCCCGGTCCAGCAGTGCCGCCACATGACCGGCCCGTTCCGCCGTCATGTCCAGGAAGTGGTCCCACTGCCCGGACGAGAGCTCCTCCAGCAGCACGTCGGCCCGGTGCGCCGAACCGTCGGGGTCCTGGACGACGGCTGTCAGCCGCCCCGGGCGCACCGACACCGCTCCGACAGCGCCCGCGCGGGCAAGCCGGCGGCCCGTCTTGAGCTGCTTGGAGTCCAGCGCCGTGCCCTCCAGGGCCTTCAGCCAGGCCTGGCCCCACCAGGTCTCGGCGAAGCCCCGCCCGTGCGCGGGCGGCAGCGCGGAGAAGGTGCGTTCCATGTCGCCATCGTGCCGATTCATCGCAGGCCCCCTCGCAGTTCGACCAGATCAGCCAGTTCCGCGTTCGTCAGTTCGGTGAGCGCCGCCTCGCCGGCGCCCAGGACCGCGTCCGCCAGCTCACGCTTGCGCAGCAGCAGTTCGGCGATGCGGTCCTCGATCGTTCCCTCCGCGACGATCCGGTGCACCTGCACGGGCCGGGTCTGGCCGATGCGGTACGCGCGGTCGGTCGCCTGCGCCTCGACGGCCGGGTTCCACCAGCGGTCGTAGTGCACGACATGCTCGGCCCGGGTGAGGTTCAGCCCGGTGCCCGCCGCCTTCAACGACAACAGGAACACCGGCACTTCGCCGTCCTGGAAGCGCCGCACCATGGCCTCGCGCTCGGCGACGGGCGTCCCCCCGTGCAGGAACTGGGAGGGCGTGCCGCGGGCGGCGAGGTGCCGTTCGAGGAGGCGGGCCATCTGCACGTACTGCGTGAACACCAGCACGCCCGCGCCCTCGGCGAGGATCGTGCCGAGCAGCTCGTCCAGCAGTTCCAGCTTCCCCGAGCGCCCGGGGATCACGGGCCGCTCCTCCTTGAGGTACTGCGCGGGGTGGTTGCAGATCTGCTTCAGACCGGTCAGCAGCTTCACGATCAGGCCCCGCCGGGCCATGCTGCCGGCGCCGGAGATCTCCGCCAGTGCCTCACGCACCACGGCTTCGTACAGCGCCGCCTGCTCCTGGGTGAGCGACACGGCGTGGTCGGTCTCCGTCTTCGGCGGCAGCTCGGGCGCGATCCCCGGGTCCGACTTGCGGCGGCGCAGCAGGAACGGCCGTACGAGCCGGGCCAGCCGGTCGGCCGCGGCCGGGTCCTGACCGCCCTCGACGGCCTCCGCGTACCTCCTGCGGAAGGTGCCGAGCCGGCCCAGCAGCCCCGGGGTCGTCCAGTCGAGGATCGCCCACAGCTCCGACAGGTTGTTCTCCACCGGCGTGCCGGTGAGCGCCACACGCGCGCGTGCGCCGATGGAACGCAGCTGTCGCGCGGTCGAGGAGTACGGATTCTTCACGTGCTGGGCCTCGTCCGCCACGAGCATGCCCCACGGCACCCCGGCGAGCCGGGGCGCGTCCAGGCGCATCGTGCCGTACGTGGTGAGCACGAACTCCCCGTTTGCCAGGTCGTCCAGACCGCGCCGCGCCCCGTGGAAGCGTCGTACGGGTGTGCCGGGCGCGAACCGTTCGATCTCCCGCTGCCAGTTGCCCATCAGGGACGTCGGGCAGACCACCAGGGTCGGTCCGGCGGAGGAGGCATCGGTCTGCCGGTGCAGGTGCAGGGCGATCAAGGTGATCGTCTTGCCGAGCCCCATGTCGTCGGCGAGACAGCAGCCGAGGCCCAGCGACGTCATGCCGGCGAGCCAGTTCAAGCCCCGCCGCTGGTAGTCCCGCAGGGTGGCGGCGAGGGCGGGCGGCTGCTCGACGGGCTGCTGCGCCTCCGGGTCCGCGAGCCGCTCCCGGAGGGCCGCCAGCCACCCGGTGGGCCGCACCTCGACCCGGCTGCCGTCCACCTCCGCCCAGCCCGTCAGGGCCGCGCCCAGGGCGTCCACCGGAGTCACCTTGCGGTCCTGCCGGGAGCGAGCCAGGCGCGCCTCCTGAGGGTCGATCAGGACCCACTGGTCGCGCAGCCGTACCACCGGGCGCTTCGCCTCGGCGAGGCGGTCCAGCTCCTCACGGACCAGCTGCCTGTCACCCAGGGCGAACGACCACGTGAAGGCGAGCAGTGCGTCGGCGGACAGGAACGACGGCATGTCGGCGACGGTCGCCCGGTGTTCCGGCTCCTCGTCGGAAGGTCCCACGTCCGCGCGTGTGCTGAGCTCACGGGAGAGCCCCTTCGGCCAGTGCACCTCGACGCCGGCCGCGCTCAGTGCGAGGGCACCCGCCCCGAGCAGCTCGGTGACCTCCTCGTCGGCCAGCTCGGCCGCGTCAGGCACGGTCGCCGACAGCAGGGGGGTGAGCGGGGCCCAGGCCCGGGCCGCCCGGCGCAGGGCGAGCAGTGCGTCCATCCGCGCCCGCGGACCGAAGGCCTCGCCCCCGGCGCCGGCCCAGACGTCCGCGGCGTCCGCAACGAGTGCCGGGTCGTTGACACTGTGCACCTGCAGCACGGCCCGGAACGTCACGTCCGAGCCGTCGTCCGCCGTGTCCGACAATCCGTTGGCCTCGATCCGCAGCGACAGCCGTACGCCTGCATCGTGGCCCGCAGCGACGTCGGCCGCCCAGGCGCGCTGCTCGGGCAGCCGCACCGGCTCCGGCGACGCGTAGGCGGGACCGCCCGTGATGAGCGTAGCGGCCGGGGAGCGGGGCAGTGTGTCGGCGACCGCGTCGAGGAAGGCGCGCAGCAGTTGCTCCGGGTCCGGCAGCCGCAGTGGCCCGTCACCCGCCAGAGGGGCGGCGTGGGCTTCGGGCGGCATCGCGGCGGCGAGGCGGCGCAGATCCTCGATGTCCTGGGCGCTCAGCGGCCCCGCGCGCCAGGCGTCGTGGTCGCCGGGGGACAGTCCCGGCAGCAGCAGTCCGCGCGCCACGAGGCGCAGGGCGTGCAAGGCCGCCGCTCCCCAGAAGACGGTGGAGCGGTGCCCCTGCCCGGCGGCACGCGCGCGCGTGAGGACGGGCAGGGCTGTGCGCACCGGCACCCGGACGGCGGGCACGCTCGCTTCCCCGACCCCGCCGTCATGCGGCGCGACGACGGTCAGGTCGGCGGCGGACGAGGAGGCCACCATCGGAGGGACGGCGCCGTCGGGCCGCCAGAAGGCGACACTCCCGGTGCGTGCGGGGTCGCCGGGCAGGAAGACGGAGTGGCAGAGGGCCAGTTCGGAGATGTCGGAGGAGGGTGCCGGGGGAGTCGGATACTCGGCTATGGCTGATTCCTCAAATTTGACTAGTGGGGGCGGAGTCGCCGAGAGTACAGCACTTCCATCGCGCATGGGTATGGCAGAGCTGTGAGCTGGGTCACCATGGAGGTCTCAGGGGTACGTCAGGGATGCACCTCAGGGATGTCTCAGGGGCGCGGTCCGGAACCGCCGCGAACGCGGGTCCGTTTTCGAGACAGAGAGCGGCACTGGCCGCGAAGGAGGCGACAGTCATGTCGAAGAACGCCAAGATCGCCGCGGGCGGTGTGGCGGTCGGGCTCATCCTGCTGATCTGGCTGCCCTGGTGGGCATCGCTCCTGATCATCCTGGGAGTCCCGGCCGCCGCGTACCTCACGCTGGACCCAGCCCAGCGGCGCAGGCTGCGCCGCGCCACCCGCAAGGAGCTCGGCCGCTGAGGCGCTGACCCGGTGCGCCCGGCCGCGCCGCGGCGACCCGACCGAACGAACTCGGCTCGGCCCATCCTGCTCGGCTGGGCCCGACCTGCTCGGCTGGGCCCGACCCGGCTCAGTTCGGCCGTACGGCCATCTTGTCCAGTGCTTCGAGGAGACCCGGCAGTTCCGGCCCCCGGCCCACCGGCAGGACCTCGCCGGGTTCCTCGTCGAGCAGGACGAAAGCGATGTCGTCGGTCCGGGCGACGAGCGACCAGCCTGGACCGTCGGCCCGCAGGGTGCGGGCGTCGCCCGGCGCGAAGGACGACCGGACCCGGCCCAGCGGCGGCGGCGAGTCGATGTAGGTGCGTACCTCCGCGAGCACGCGCCGGATGCCGCTGTGGCCACCCCTCTGCCCGCTCTCCCCGCGTCCGTCCGGGCCGTCGGCAGCCTCGCCCCCGTCCTCGGACGTCGTCCCCGCGGCCGCCCCCGTGGGGAACTCCGCGTCGTCGACCTGCTCCCGCCACGTCGCCCACTGCAACGCGATCTCGTCGGCGCCCAGGCGCCGCTGGGCCGGGCCCCACACGGTGGTGTCCGGCGGAGCCAGCGGAGGCCGGTCGTCGGCCTCCGGGTCCGGATCGTGCGGCGCGGGCACGCCGGGGGCCGCAACGGCAACCGCGAGAGGCCAGCCGGGCAGGGCCGCGACGACCGTGCGCTCGTCGGGCGACAGCTCGTACTCCATGCCGCAGTCCCAGGACGCGATCGCGACGGCCACCAGCGAGACGTCGTCGATGGCCACCGTCCACCGCGCGCCCTCGCCGTCCTGGCCGAGTACCAGCCCGTACCCGTCGGCGAGTGGTGCGAGACCGAGCGCCGCGCATGCCTCGGGGTAGTCGTCGCCCAGCACGCTCGGGAACTTCGCCGGCGTCAGCAGCACCGCCGTCAGCACATAGAGCGCATCGTCCTCGGCGGCGACGGCTTCCTCGTCCGTCCCGGCCATCCCAGCCTCCCCATCGGTTCGTCCCCGGCGCGCACCCTAGTGCGCCCGCAAGCCCCTTGTCACTGCCTCGCCTGCGCACGCGGACCTGCAGTTTTCCGGCGGACGGGGCGAATCGGCCTTCCGCTCGGTGCGCATCAAGCAGCCGGCAGCCCGAGCAAATCGCGGGCCACGGTCTCCGGCGACCCGCCGCGTTCCCGGGCGAGCGCGATCACGGCGCGGCAGGCCAGCTCGTTCACGCCGAACGACAGCGCCTCGGGCGACACCCAGCCCGCTGCCTCGTCGGCCCGCTCCCGGTCGTCGTCCGCGCAGGCCGTGACATAGGCCGCCGCGGCCTCGAAGAGATTGTGCGGGCGTTTGTCCGCACCGGCCTTCTGCTCCGTTCGCAAGACATCGGCGACCCTTCCCCCGGCTTTGCGGAACCTGCCCCACATGCTGACCACCCGTCCCCTGCGCACCTGCCGTGCCTCGTCGTTCATCTCCTCGCCACCAACGTAAAGTTGGAGAACCTGTGGCAGAAGGGGGACGGCACGGTGAAGCGCTTCTCGCGGCTCGAACAGATCCGCCGGATGGACCCGCACGTGCAGGCGACCGAGATCTACCGGCTCAGCGTGGCGTACGAGTTCCCCTGGGACTTCACACGGGCCCTGGAGCTGGCCCTGTACCGCACCTACGCCGTCCCGGGCATCGGCCGGCTGCTGGCGCGCACGGGGGAGCTCACGGACCGGACGCAGAAGCGCTACGACGACACCTCGCTGCTCCTGGACACCATCGTCGAGCACGGCTTCGGCAGCGACCAGGGCAGGACGGCGATCCGCCGCATCAACCAGATGCACCGCAGCTACGACATCAGCGACGACGACATGCGCTACGTGCTGTGCACCTTCGTCGTGATGCCCAAACGGTGGATCGACGCCTACGGCTGGCGCAGGATGTCACGCCACGAGACCGTCGCGAGCGCCGTCCACTACCGCACCCTGGGCCGGCACATGGGGATCAAGGACATCCCCGAGACCTACGAGGAGTTCGACACCTGCCTCGACACCTACGAGGCAGCCCACTTCGCCTGGGACGAGGACGCCCGGCGCGTCTCGGACGCCACACTCGACCTGATGGCCTCCTGGTACCCCGGCCCGCTCGCACCCCTGCTGCGCACCACGACCCTCGCCCTGCTCGACGACTCGCTGCTGCGCACCTTCCGCTACACCCCGCCGCACGCCACCACGCGCGCGTGGGTGCGTCGGGCGATGCGGCTGCGGGGCCGCGCCGTCCGCCTGCTGCCGCCCCGGCGCGCCCCGCATTTCGCCCGCCAGAACTGGGAGATCAAGGGCTACCCGTACGGCTACCGGATCGCCGATCTGGGCACCCGCCCGGTCCCGGGCGTCCGGGGCTGTCCCGTGCGGCGCGCGGCCGCGGACGCCGAGGGCGGGTGACGGGGCACGTCAGTCCTCGCGCGCGGCGAGCGCCAGGAAACGGGCGTCCTCGTCGACGTAGGAGGTCAGGCACCACCCGGAACCAGCCAGCAGCGGACGGAGGTTGGGCTCGGCGCGCAGATCGTCCGGGGTGATCGAGCGGCCGTGGCGTGCCGCGAGGGCCGCCCTGCCGATCGGGTGGAACAGCGCGAGCACACCACCCGGGCGTACCACGCGCGCCAGCTCCCGAAGGTCCTCGGCCGGGCTTTCGAGGTGCGAGATGAGACCCGCCCCGAACACGGCGTCCAGCGACCCCGAGCGCAGGGGCAGCGCGGCGACATCTGTGAGCAGCAACTGCCCGTCACGGTCCCGGCCGGCCCGCACGGCCTCCCGCAGCATGGCGGGCGTGAGGTCGACCCCGAGGACCACTCCCGCGGCACCCACGGCGGCACGCAGCGGCGGCAGGGCGCGGCCGGTGCCGCATCCCGCGTCGAGCACCCGGTCACCCGCCCGCAGCCCGAGCTCGGCGACGGCGGCGGCGTAGGCCGGACCGTCATCGGGGAACCGGCTGTCCCAGTCGGCGGCGCGGGCGGTGAAGAACTCCTGGACACGCGTCTGCTCGTCGCTCATGTCCTGCATGATTCCGCACCTGCACGGCGGACGCCTCACCGGCACGGATGACGCCTCAGTGCACATGTTCGAGCGTGACCCGATCGTTCCGGTGCATCCTTGCGCCATATTCCAGCACCTTTCGAACTGCGCCCCGTTCGAGCACCCCTGCCGGGTCTAGCGTCCCGGGGCCATGGGACACCTGGACCACGCAGCCCTGGGGTGGCTGACCCCCGCACTGTCGTACGTGATGGCCTGCATAGGCGCCGCGCTCGGTCTGCGCTGCACCGTCCGAGCGCTCGCCACCACCGGGCGCTCGCGCCGCAACTGGCTCGTCACCGCCGCCTCGGCGATCGGCACCGGCATCTGGACCATGCACTTCGTGGCGATGCTCGGCTTCGCCGTCGCCGGTACCGACATCCGCTACGACGTGCCGCTCACTCTGCTGAGCCTGCTCGTCGCCATGGTCGTCGTCTGCGCCGGCGTCTTCGCCGTCGGCTACGGCAGGGACCGCGGCCGGGCCCTGTTCGTCGGCGGGCTCACCACCGGCCTCGGGGTGGCCAGCATGCATTACCTGGGGATGGCCGCGGTCCGGCTGCACGGCGACGTGACCTACGACCCGCTGCTCGTCGGACTCTCCGTCCTGATCGCCGTCGTCGCGGCGACGGCGGCCCTGTGGGCGGCCCTCAACATCAAGTCGGCCGTGGCGGTCACCATCGCGTCCCTGATCATGGGCGCGGCCGTCAGCAGCATGCACTACACCGGGATGTTCGCGGTGGGCGTGCGCGTCACGCCCTCCGCGGAGGCCCTGCCCGGGGCCACGGCGATGCAGTTCATCTTCCCCCTCGCTGTCGGCCTCGGCTCCTATCTCTTCCTGACCTCGGCTTTCGTCGCACTGTCGCCGACGGCGGGAGAACGCGCGGCGTCGGCCTCGGCCCAGCGGCCGGTGCAGAGCGCCGCCCCTTAGCCGCGGAGCCGACCACCGGCCGCGGTGACGGCCCGGCCGATGCGGCGCACGACACCTCGCGGTCAAGGGACGGTGCACCAGACCCTCAGGAGCGCCAACGGTTGTGAGGGCCGGTCCCCAGAGCCAGTGGTCCCCAGAGCCAGTGTTCAGCAGGGCCAGTGGTCAGCAGGGCCAGTGGTCCCCAGAGCCAGTGTTCAGCAGGGCCAGTGGTCAGCAGGGCCGGCACCAGCGCGAGTTCGGCAGAGGCGATGGCCCGGGCCGGCCAGCGGCCCGGTTGCGGCGTCCGGCCACAGCTTGAACGGCCGGCCCCGGCCCGGCCCGCTCCGAGCCGCACGGTGAGCTCTCCGCCCGACGGCGCTCCCGCGGTCCCGTACGAGACTCCCCCGCCCCGCCCCGCCGCCGGTCCCAACGCCCCGACCCACTCCGAGCGAGGAGTCCATGCGAACACCCCGTAGGACCCCCACAGCCGGCGCCGAGGCGCCGTCCCCTCCCGTGCGCGGCCGCCGTGCGCATGCCGGACCACCGGCCGACGAGGACCCTGGCACAGCCTCGGGCGGCACGCCGGCAGCGCCGCCCCCGCGCGCGGAGGGCTGGCACATACGCCCCCGCACCGTCCGCGCCAAGATCGTGTGCCTGCTGATGGTGCCGGTCGTCTCCCTCCTGGCCCTGTGGGCCTACGCCACCGTCACCACCGCCCAGGACGTCTCCCGGCTCCGGCAGGTACAGCGCGTCGACGCCACGGTCCGCGCCCCCGTCTCCGCCGCCGTCGCCGCCCTCCAGGCCGAACGCGCGGCCGCCGTACGCCACGCCACCGACCCGTCCGCCGTCCGAACCGGCGAACTGGAAGAGCTCGCCCGGCGCACCGACCGGGCCGTCGCGAAACTGCGGCTCGGCAAGGACACCACCGTCGCCGACAGCGGGGAACTGCCCGCCGGAGTCGCCCAGCGGCTGAAGGACTTCGTCACCGGTGCCGGCCAACTGCCGGAGCTGCGCACCGCGGTTCAGGACCGGCGCGCAGACTGGGCCGAGACGTACGACCGCTACACCCGGACCATCTCGGCGGCCTTCGGCGTCGGCGGCGCCCTAACCGGCATCCGGGACGCCGACCTCGGCTCCGACGCCCGTGTGCTCCTCGAATTCGCCCGCGCGGGCGAGGCACTGGCCCAGGAGGACGCGATGCTGGGGAGCGCCCGCCTGGACGGCGCCCTGACCGGGGAGCGGCTCCGGCTCTTCACCGGCGCCGTCGACCTGCGCCGCACGCTCACCGAGTCGGCCGTGGCGGACCTGAGCGGCACCGAGCGCTCCGCATGGGACGCCCTCGCCGACAGCAGCGCCTACACCGGCCTGAGCGACGCCGAGAACGGAGTCCTCGCCGGCGGGCCCGGCTCCAAGGCGGTCGACGCGGCACCCGAGAGCACCTGGAACACGGCCCACGCGCGCGTGCAGGACGGCATGCGCGTCATCGAGGACGACGCGGCACGCGGCGTCGCGGAACGGGCCGACCCGTTCACCCGGGGACTGCTCACCCCGGCCGGCGCCGCCGTGCTGCTCGGTCTCGCCGCCGTCGCCGCCTCGCTCGTCATCTCCGTACGCATCGGACGCGGCCTCGTGGTCGAACTGGTCAGCCTGCGCAACAGCGCCCTGGAGATCGCCCGGCGCAAACTGCCCGACGCCATGCGGAAACTGCGCGCGGGAGAGGAGATCGACATCCGGGCCGAAGCCCCGCCGGGAGCGCCCGCGGAGGACGAGACCGGGCAGGTCGCGGAGGCCCTCGGCACCGTGCACCGCGCCGCACTGCGGGCCGCCGTGGAACGCGCCGAACTCGCCAGCGGCATCTCCGGCGTCTTCGTCAATCTCGCCCGCCGCAGCCAGATCCTCGTCCACCGGCAGCTGGCCCTCCTCGACAGTATGGAACGCCGCTCCGACGACCCGAACGAGTTGAGCGACCTCTTCCGCCTCGACCACCTGACCACCCGCATGCGGCGCCATGCGGAGAGCCTGATCATCCTCTCCGGAGCCGCCCCCGGCCGGGCGTGGCGCATGCCGGTCTCCCTCACGAACGTGGTCCGCGCGGCCGTATCCGAAGTGGAGGACTACGCGCGCGTGGAGGTTCGCCAGCTTCCCGAGGCCGCCGTGGCCGGCGCGGCCGTCGCCGACCTCACGCACCTGCTGGCCGAGATCATCGAGAACGCCGCCCAGTTCTCCCCGCCCCACACGCGCGTGCGCGTCACCGGAGAGCCCGTCGGCAACGGCTACGCCGTAGAGGTCGAGGACCGCGGCCTCGGCATGGGCAAGGAGACCCTCGACGAAGCCAACCGCCGCATCGCCCAGTCCGAGGCGCTCGACCTGTTCGACAGTGACCGGCTCGGCCTGTTCGTGGTCAGCAGGCTCGCCGCCCGGCACGACGTCAAGGTTCACCTGAGGACGTCCCCGTACGGCGGCACCACTGCGGTCGTCCTGCTGCCCACCGCCCTGCTCCACACCGGCGCGGCGGAACGAACCCCCGAAGCGGCGCAGCCCGCGCGACAGCCCGGAGAGCGCGCCTACGCGCGCGTGCCCGACGACACCCTCCTCCAGGACGCCGTCCCGGCCCAGGCCGACCGGCGCGCCCTCGTGGCCCCCGTACCGCCCCCCACGGAGCCCGGGACCCTGGGCCGTGCGGACAGCTCGTATACCGCGGACACCTCGCGTCACACGGACGGGCCGCGCCATCAGGAGACCCCGAGCCAGACCCCACCTCCAGGAGTCGCCACCTTGCGACTGCACCGCGAGCCGCAGCAGCCCGAAGACTCCGACGACCTGCCGCGCCGCGTACGACAGGCCAGCCTCGCTCCGCAACTGCGCAACAAGCGTCCCGAAGAGCAGTCGTCGGCGCCCCCTTCCCGGGACGACGAGCGCACCCCCGAACTCGTACGGGACCGCATGGCGGCCTACCGCTCCGGATGGGCGCGCGGCGGCGGCAGGCACCCCGGCCGCGGCACCACCCCGGGCCCAGTGACGGGCAGCGACAGCAGCGAAGGAGACCCCGCATGATCCAGGATCCGAGCACACAGTCCACCCGGCACTCCGGTGAACTCGACTGGCTGCTGGACGATCTGGTGCTCCGCGTGAGCGACGTCCGGCACGCGGTGGTGCTGTCCAACGACGGTCTCGCCGTGGGCGCCTCGACCGGCCTGCGCCGTGAGGACGCCGAGCACCTCGCCGCCGTCGCCTCGGGTTTCCACAGCCTCGCCAAGGGCGCGGGACGGCACTTCGGCGCCGGAGGGGTTCGCCAGACCATGGTGGAGATGGACGAGGGCTTCCTGTTCGTGGCCGCCGCGGGCGACGGATCCTGCCTGGCCCTCCTCACCGCCGTCACCGCCGACATCGGTCTCGTGGCCTATGAGATGGCCCGCCTGGTCAAACGCGTCGGCGAGCACCTCGGCACCGCGCCCCGTACGGCCGCGCAGCCCCCCGCCGCAGGATGAACCGGGAGAACGGTCCGCGCAGATGACCGAGGACATGACGGGCGCCCCCCGCGAGCAGGGCAGCCAGTGGTACGACAACGAGGCCGGCCCGCTCGTCCGCCCCTACGCGATGACCGGCGGACGCACCCGGCCCGGCCCCACCGGCGTTCGGTTCGACCTGATCGCCCTGGTCACGCTGGACCCGGGCGCCCCCGGAGTGGAGGACGCACCGCTCGGCCCGGAACACCGCAACCTCCTGGACCTGTGCCGCCCGGAGACCCAGTCGGTCGCCGAACTCGCCGCCGGCGCGGATCTGCCCGTCGGCGTGGTCAGGGTGCTCCTCGGTGATCTCCTGGAACTCGGCTGTGTCACCGTCAGCCGTCCCGTACCACCGGCGCAGCTGCCCGACGAACGCATCCTGCGCGAGGTGATCGAGGGGCTGAGAGCGCTGTAGCCCCCAACTCCCAGGCCGCGAAGGGCTACGTCCCAAGGCCCGCAGCCCAGAGCCCCAAATCCCAACGTCCCGAAGCCCCACCGGTCCACACCACCCAGAGCACCCAGAGCACTCACGCACTCACCACACCGGCACTCCTGAGAGAAGTGATCAATGGTCTCCGAGCACTCCGACGCCCCGGACGGCGAGAGCGCCGCCCTGGCGCTGAAGATTCTGGTCGCCGGCGGATTCGGCGTGGGCAAGACCACCCTGGTGGGCGCCGTCAGCGAGATCCGGCCGCTGCGCACCGAGGAACTCCTCAGCGAAGCAGGCCAGTCGGTGGACGACACCGACGGCGTGGACCACAAGACCACCACGACCGTCGCCATGGACTTCGGACGCATCACCATCCGGTCCGGTCTGTCCCTGTACCTTTTCGGCACCCCGGGCCAGGACCGGTTCTGGTTCTTGTGGGACGAGTTGTCGCAGGGTGCGCTCGGCGCGGTCGTCCTCGCTGACACCCGACGCCTGGAGGACTGCTTCCCCGCCGTCGACTACTTCGAGCACCGGCGCATCCCCTTCGTCGTGGCGGTCAACTGCTTCGCGGGCGCACGGCGGCACGGGGCCCCGGACGTCTCACGCGCACTCGACCTCGACAGGGGCACACCCGTGGTGCTGTGCGACGCCCGGGACCGCGACTCGGGTAAGGAGGTGCTGATCCGGCTCGTCGAGTACGCCGGGCGGATGCACACCGCCCGGCTGCTCGACTCGGTCGGCTGACCGCGGACCAGGGGTCCTCTCGCGGTCAGTTCGCGACGTCCCGCTCCGCCAGCACCCTGTCGACGGCGACACGGACGAGGAGTTCGCCGGGGACGCCGTTGCGCGCGCCGAACTCCTCGGCGCGCTCCTCGCCCATGTACCGGGCACCGATCCGGGTGGCCCAGTGCCGGACCTCGTCGAGGTCGTCCGAGACCCGGGCACGGCCCCGCAGCACCACGAACGAGTACGGCGGCCGGTCGTCGTCCACGCACAGGGCGATCCGGCCGTCCCGGAGGATGTTGCGCCCCTTCACGCTGTCCTTGCCGGTGTTGAACACCACCTCGTCCCCGTCCAGCAGGAACCAGATCGGGGTCACGTGCGGGCTGCCGTCCGCCCGGACCGTGGACAGCTTCGCGGTGCGGGTGCCGTGGGAGACGAACTCCCGCCATTGCGCGTCGGTCATCTTCTCTGCCATGGCTCCCATCCTCCTTGCCCCGGCCGCGGTCGTGGGGAAGGCTGAGATGGAGATCCTCCGGCCAGGAGGGGAATCACACGGGGAGAAAACGGGGAGACCGGAAGATGGCGCAGAACCAGGGACTCGACTGGCTGCTGGACGACCTGACCGAGCGCGTCCACGAAGTGCGGCACGCACTCGTCCTGTCCAACGACGGCCTGGTGACCGGCGCGAGCACCGGACTGCGCCGCGAGGACGCCGAGCACCTCGCAGCCGTGTCATCCGGGCTGCACAGTTTGGCCAAGGGCTCCGGACGGCACTTCGGCGCGGGCAACGTCCGCCAGACGATGATCGAGTTCGACGACGCGGTACTTTTCGTCACCGCGGCCGGGACGGGCAGCTGTCTGTGCGTACTCAGCGGCGCCGAAGCCGACATCGGCCAGATCGCCTACGAGATGACACTGCTGGTCAACCGGGTCGGCGAGCACCTCGACGTGGACGCACGCCAGCCCGAGCCAAAATCGATCGCGGACCTCTGACCTGCACGTTCGTCACCCCCGTGGAGTTATCCACAGGCTCGCGCCGCGATCCGCCGAACCGGCTACGGTTTTTTCACGGCGATCGCGGACGGCGGCCGCATACGGCGACCGCGCACAGCGATCGCGTACAGCGACCGCACACGGCAGTGAGCCGCTGACTCTGACTCCACGGGGGAGACCGACCATGTCACGTACCGGCACGACCACAGACCGCCTCACCTGCGCCCCGAGCCGGGCCGCCCGGGAACTGGACCTGAAGCGGGGGGAGTTCGACCTCGCGGTGAATCTGGGGCTCATCCGGACCGTTCCCGACGAAGGAGGCGGGGGCCGGCGCGTCGCCCGGGCCGAGATCGACCGGCTGCGCTCCGGGGAGGGTTTTCCGGACACCCTGCGCCGGCGCGTCGCGACCGTCGGTACCACCGAAGGCGCCCGGCTCATGGAGGTGGCACCCACCAGGTTCACGAGCCTCGCGCGCTACGGCCTGCTCGTCCCGGTGACCTTCTACCTCAACCGCTATCGGACCGTCGTCTGGCTGTACCTGGCCGAAGAGCTGCGGCAGTTCGCGGCAGAGAGGAGCAACGCCCCGTTGCTGAACGCCCGTCGCACGTCCGTCGAGATCAGGGAAGGGCTGAAGGCCGGAATGGACCGGCGGCCGCGCAACTGGCGGGGGCGTCACGTCGGGTTCCTGACCCGGGACGCGGGCGACGACCCCTGGGCCCGCGCGGCAGCGGTCGCCTGTCTCCTCGACCCGGCCGACGTGGGGGACGTCGTCCCGGACCCCGGCGAGCGTGCCCTCCTGGCCGGCCGCCGCCCACGGCTCCCGGCGCACGGCGCACCGGGTTCGGCCACCGCCGAGCTGGCGGAGAAGCTGATGACGGCGAGCGAGCCGGACGAAGTGTCCTGGTTCCGCGCTGACCTGGCCCACACGATGGCGGAGGCCCGCCGCCGGCGCCCCGTGGCGGAAGCTCTCCCCCCGACACCTCCGCCCGTACCCCGACCGCCCGCGCCGGGCCCGGCCCCGGCCTGGGTGGCGGAGCGGCCCGCACCCCCCGGGCCCACCCCTCCCCGCGGCCTGCTGAGCTGGCTCCGCCGCAGAGGCCGTCGGCCGGCCGGGTGACCCCCGCGGTACGGCGTCACCGCTGGTGGGCCCGCTGACCGATGAGTTTCCGGATGCGCCCGGGTCCTTCCCTGAGGAGACTGTCCCCGGGAGGCGATCATGTTCGGTACGACAAAGGCGTTCAGCTGGTTCTCGGTGGACGACATCGAGGCCGCCAGGGCGTTCTACGCCGACACGCTCGGGCTCCGCGTGTCGGAGGAGAACGGGATGCTGATCCTGCACCTCGCGGGTGACCGGGACACCCTGGTCTACCCCAAGCCGGACCACACGCCGGCCACGTTCACCATCCTCAACTTCCCGGTCGACGACATCGAGGCCGCGGTCGACGAGCTGGCGGGGAAAGGGGTGCGCTTCGAGCGCTACGACCACCTCAAGACGGACGACAAGGGCATCTTCCGCGGCGGTGGCCCGCTGATCGCCTGGTTCACCGACCCCGCGGGGAACGTGCTGTCCGTCCTCCAGGAATCCTGACCCACCGGCCGTGCCCGAGCTCCCCGACGTCGAGGGCTTCCGGCAGGTGCTCCAGTCCTGTGCGAAGGGACGCGTCATCCGACGCGTCGAGGTGCGGGACCCGGGCGTCCTGCACGGGGTCGACGCCGGGGGACTGCGGGACGCGCTGGAGGGGCGGCGGTTCGGCGCGCCGCAGCGGCACGGCAAGTGGTTGCTGGCCCGCACCGGCGGCCCCACCCTCGCACTGCACTTCGGCATGACGGGGCGGCTGGTGTGCGGGCGGGCCGATGATCCCGTCGAGGCTCATGACCGAGTCCTGTTCACCTTGGGTGCCGGTCGCCAGCTGCGCTTCCGTGACCAGCGCAAGCTGCATGGGCTCTGGCTGGCCCACGACGAATCCGATGTGCAGCGGCTGCTGCGGGGGCAGGGGCCCGACGCCCTGGCGGTGGACCGTGCGGAGTTCGAGGAGGTGCTCTCATCGCGCCGCGGGCATCTCAAGACGGCCCTCACCGACCAGTCCGTTCTCGCCGGCCTCGGCAATCTGCTCGCCGACGAGATCCTGTGGCGGGCCCGGCTGCGCCCCGACCGGGGAGCACGGGACCTGACCCAGGAGGACCGCCGACGCCTCTTCAGCGAGATGCGGCGCACCCTGCGCTCATCCGTCACCGCCGGCTGCGTGCCCCCGCGTGACACCTGGCTCACCGGCCACCGGGACGACCGGGACCCGAGGTGCCCGCGCTGCGGCACGGACCTGCGCAGGTCCCGTATGGCCGGGCGGGGAACGGTGTGGTGTCCCCGGTGCCAGCCGGAGGCATGACCCGATCAGACACAGGTCGGACGGGTCGGACAACCAGGCCGCCCGCCGTGCGATCGGCAGGTCAGGGCGCCGCCGCGGTCTCGCGTTCCTCGTCCGGAGCCACCAGCGACTGCGTGAACGGAATCCGCGCCAGTGCGAGAACCCCTGCGGCGATCAGCGCGACGCCGAACAGCTGGGGCACCAGCCACCACCCGGAGCGGATGGTCTCCTCGTACAGGGTGATGCCGAGGGCGAGGCTCACCAGGGCGTCGCCGAGGGTGAGCGCGGGCTGCGAGGCCACGAGCGGACCGGCCTGCATGGCGTTCTCCAGCAGGAACAGGGCGCACACACCGGTGGCGGCGAAGGCGTAGGTCTGCCAGGCGGTGAGAAAGCCCACCAGGCCCTGATCGTCGAGGATGTGGGTGGCCGCCTTCATCAGTGCGGCGGTCATGGCGTAGCTGATCGCCGTCGCGGCCCCGAGGCAGGCGGCCCGGGCCCGGCCCTCCGGGCGCCGGAGGGCGGCGAGAGCCAGGGCGATGACCGCCCCCGCGCACACGGCGAGCGCGGGAATCCAGCGGTCCAGCGCCACCTGCGTACGGTTCCCGGCGGGGGCGGCAGCGGCGAGCGCGACCGCCAGACCCGCCACCACCACGGCGACGGCCAGCCAGCCCCTGCCCGGGAGGTGCCGGTGCATCAGCAGCGACGCCACGATGAGGGTGAGCGGCAGCTCCAGCACGAACAACGGCTGCACGATCGTCAGCGGCCCGGTGGCCAGCGCCAGCGCCTGGCAGACGGCGGCGCCGATCACGGCGAGGATGCCGGCCAGCCAGACGGGGCGGCGCAGCAGATCGACGATCAGGCCGGCCCGCAGCCCCTGGGACGCGGGCACGGTGAGCGCCGCCTTGCGTTGCAGGACGGTCGCCACGGCGTTGCTGAAGGCCGCGCAGATCGCGAACACGACGGGGAGCACGGTGTGCAGCGTGGCCACCTCCCGGATCGGCGGGCGTGCGACGTCGGCAGTGCCTGCTCCTGCCATGGTCGCCGGATCCGGCCGGGGACGCGATCGGAACCCCGGCGCACCGAGCCCCCGCGCACAGGCCCCGATCGCCGCCCCGATCGCCGCCCCGGTATGGCGGACAGCCGGTTCAGCCCAGCTTCCGGAAGAGCCCCTCCTGCACCACGGACACGACCAGCCGGCCCTCACGGTCGTAGATCCGGCCCCGGGCCAGACCCCGGCCGCCGACCGCGATCGGCGACTCCTGGTCGTAGAGGAGCCAGTCGTCCGCGCGGAAGGGACGGTGGAACCACATCGCGTGGTCGAGCGACGCCATGTCGAAACCGCGCGGACCCCACAGCGGCTCGACGGGGATGCGGACGGCGTCCAGGAGGGTCATGTCGCTGGCGTAGGTGAGGGCGCAGGTGTGCACGAGCGGGTCGTCGCCCAGCGGCCCGACCGCGCGCATCCACACGGCGCTGCGCGGCTCGGCGTCCCGGGCCTCCTCGGCGGTCCAGCGCAGACGGTCGACGTAGCGGATGTCGAAGGGCTGGCGGCGGGCCATCCGCTCCAGCTGCTCGGGCAGCGCGCCCAGGTGCTCACGGATCTCGTCCGTCACGGTGGGCAGGGACTCCGGGTCCGGGACCTTGCGGGCGGGCGGCAGCTGGTGCTCGAAGCTGCCCTCCTCCGGCTTGTGGAAGGAGGCGGTGAGATTGAAGATCGTGCGGCCCTGCTGCACGGCCGTGACCCGGCGGGTGGTGAACGACCGCCCGTCGCGCACGTGCTCGACCTGGTACACGATCGGCACGCCCGGCCGGCCGGGGCGTAGGAAGTACGCGTGCAGCGAGTGCACGGGACGGTCGCCCTCCGTGGTGCGGCCGGCGGCGACCAGGGCCTGCCCGGCCACCTGCCCGCCGAAGACCCGCTGCAAGGACTCCTGCGGGCTGCGGCCGCGGAAGATGTTGACCTCGATCTGCTCCAGGTCGAGCAGGTCGACGAGCCTCTCGGCCGGGTTCGTCGTCATGGGTGGGATTCTCCTGTGTTCGCTGCTGCCCGGCCTGTCACAGCTGGCCGACGTCGGTGACGCGGACGATCGCGCGGCCCTCCGCGTCCGAGGCCGTGAGGTCGACCTCCGCGCTGATGCCCCAGTCGTGGTCGCCGTTCGGGTCGTGGAAGATCTGCCGGACCCGCCACAGGGCGTTCTCCGGCTCCTCCTCGATGATCAGCAGCTTGGGGCCGCGGGCGTCGGGCCCGGTGCCGAGATCTTCGTACTCGTCCCAGTACTTGTCCATCGCCTCGCCCCACGCGTCGGCGTCCCAGCCGGACTCCCCGTCCATCTCGCCCAGTTCGCCGACCTGGTCGAGGGCGGCCAGTTCCACGCGGCGGAACATGGCGTTGCGGACCAGGACGCGGAAGGCACGGGCGTTGGCGGTGACCGGCTTGACCTCGTCGGCCTTCTCCTGGGCCTCCTCGGCGGTCATCTCCGCCGGATTGGCCAGCTGCTCCCACTCGTCCAGCAGGCTGGAGTCGACCTGGCGCACCATCTCGCCCAGCCAGGCGATCAGATCCTGGAGGTCCTCGGACTTGAGGTCGTCCGGGACGGTGTGGTCCAGGGCCTTGTAGGCGCTGGCGAGGTAGCGCAGCACGATGCCCTCGGTGCGCGCCAGTTCGTAGTGGGACACCAGCTCGGTGAAGGACAGCGCCCGCTCGTACATGTCGCGGATGACCGACTTCGGCGACAGCGGATGGTCGCCGACCCAGGGGTGGCTCTTGCGGTACGTGTTGTACGCGTGGAAGAGCAGCTCCTCCAGCGGCTTGGGGTACGTGATGTCCTGGAGACGCTCCATGCGCTCCTCGTACTCGACCCCGTCCGCCTTCATCTGGGCCACGGCCTCGCCGCGCCCCTTGTTCTGCTGGGCGGCGAGGATCTGCCGCGGGTCGTCGAGCGTCGACTCCACCACGGACACCATGTCGAGCGCGTACGACGGCGATTCGGGGTCGAGCAGTTCGAACGCGGCGAGCGCGAAGGTGGACAGCGGCTGGTTGAGCGCGAAGTCCTGCTGGAGATCGACGGTGAGGCGGACGATGCGGCCGGTGGCGTCCGGCTCGTCGAGCTTCTCGACGATGCCGCCGTCCAGCAGGGACCGGTAGATCGCGATGGCCCGGCGGATGTGCCGCAACTGCTGCTTGCGCGGCTCGTGGTTGTCCTCCAGCAGCCGGCGCATCGCCTCGAAGGCGTTGCCGGGGCGGGCGATCACCGACAGCAGCATCGTGTGCGTGACACGGAACCGGGACGTCAGCGGCTCCGGCTCGGAGCCGATCAGCTTCTCGAAGGTCTGCTCCGACCAGGCGACGAAGCCCTCCGGGGCCTTCTTGCGGACGACCTTGCGGCGCTTCTTCGGGTCGTCGCCCGCCTTGGCGAGGGCCTTCTCGTTCTCGACGACATGCTCGGGCGCCTGCGCGACGACGAAGCCCTCCGTGTCGTACCCGGCCCGTCCGGCCCGGCCCGCGATCTGGTGGAACTCCCGGGCGCGCAGGGTGCGGACGCGGGTGCCGTCGTATTTGGTGAGGGCCGTGAACAACACCGTGCGGATGGGGACGTTGACGCCCACGCCGAGTGTGTCGGTGCCGCAGATGACCTTCAGCAGACCGGCCTGCGCGAGCTTCTCCACCAGACGCCGGTACTTGGGCAGCATGCCGGCGTGGTGGACGCCGATGCCGTGCCGGACGTAACGGGAGAGATTACGGCCGAACTTGGTGGTGAAGCGGAAGTTGCCGATCAGCTCGGCGATCTGCTCCTTCTCCTCCTTCGAGCACATGTTGATGCTCATCAGCGCCTGCGCCCGCTCCACGGCCTGCGCCTGAGTGAAGTGCACGATGTAGACGGGTGCCTGTCGTGCTGCCAGCAGGTCGGTGAGCGTCTCGGTGAGCGGGGTGTACCGGTACTCGTAGGAGAGCGGGACCGGCCGGGTCGCCGAGCGGACCACCGCGGTCGGGCGGTTCGTGCGGCGGGTGAGGTCCTTCTCGAAGAAGGAGACGTCGCCGAGCGTCGCCGACATCAGCACGAACTGCGCCTGCGGCAGTTCCAGGATCGGGATCTGCCAGGCCCAGCCGCGGTCGCCCTCCGCGTAGAAGTGGAACTCGTCCATCACCACCTGGCCGACGTCCGCGTCCTTGCCGTCGCGCAGCGCGATCGACGCGAGCACCTCGGCGGTGCAGCAGATGACGGGGGCGTCGGCGTTGACGGAGGCGTCGCCGGTGAGCATGCCGACGTTCTCGGTGCCGAAGATCTTGCACAGCTCGAAGAACTTCTCCGACACCAGCGCCTTGATCGGCGCCGTGTAGAAGGTGACCTCGTCCCGGGCCAGGGCCGCGAAGTGCGCGCCCGCCGCGATCATGCTCTTGCCGGAGCCGGTGGGCGTCGACACGATCACGTTCGCGCCGGAGACCACCTCGATCAGCGCCTCCTCCTGGTGGGGGTAGAGCGTGAGACCCCGCTCGCCGGCCCACGACTCGAAGGCTTCGTACAAGGCATCGGGGTCGGGGGTCCGCGGCAGCTGATCGATGAGGGTCACGCCCCCATCTTGCCTGGCCCGGTGCCCGATGCGGGAATCGGCTGCGGGCCCGAAGATCACGAACGCTACGCTGGGCGCCGGCGGGACGTCAGCGCGCCCGGTCAACTGGACAGCGGCACAGGACGAATGGGGCGGGCAGCGGCCATGATGGGACCAGCACACTCACTGTCGGGAGCCGCCGCCTGGCTCGGCGTCGGTGCGGCCGCCGCGGCGGCCGGGCACCCGATGCCCTGGCCGGTCCTCCTCGTCGGCGCCCTGATCTGCGCCGGAGCCGCCCTCGCCCCGGACCTCGACCACAAGGCGGCCACCATTTCCCGGTCCTTCGGACCGGTGTCGCGCTGGCTGTGCGAGATCGTCGACAGGCTGTCGTACGCCGTCTACAAAGCCACCAAGAAGCAGGGTGACCCGCGCCGCTCCGGCGGGCACCGCACCCTCACGCACACCTGGCTGTGGGCGGTGCTGATCGGGGCGGGCACCTCGGTGGTGGCGATCACCAGCGACCGCTGGGGCGTGCTCGCGATCCTCTTCGTGCACATGGTCCTGGCCATCGAGGGCCTGCTGTGGCGGGCGACGCGCGGCTCCAGCAGCGAGGTCCTGGTGTGGCTGCTGGCCGCGACCACCGCGTGGATTCTCGCGGGCGTACTGGACCAGCCCGGCAACGGCGCGGACTGGCTGTTCACGGCGCCGGGCCAGGAGTACCTGTGGCTGGGACTGCCGGTGGTGCTGGGCGCGATCGTGCACGACATCGGGGACGCGCTCACGGTGTCCGGCTGCCCGATCCTGTGGCCCATCCCGGTCGGGCGTAAACGCTGGTACCCGATCGGTCCGCCCAAGGCCATGCGGTTCCGGGCCGGCAGCTGGGTCGAGCTCAAGGTGCTGATGCCGGTGTTCATGCTGCTCGGCGGGGTGGGCTGCGCGGCCGCGCTCAACGTCATCTGAGCGCAGCCGGTCCCGGAGCTCCTTCAGCCGCCGCCGTAGCGCCGCTCGAAGGCGGCGACCCGGCCCTCCGAGTCCACCGTGCGGGCCTTTCCCGTGTAGAAGGGGTGGCTCTCGGAGGAGATCTCCACGTCCACGACGGGGTAGGTCTCGCCGTCGTCCCACTCGATGGTCTGGTCGCTGGTCGCGGTGGACCGGGTGAGGAACGCGTACCCGGCAGCGCGGTCACGGAAGACGACGGGCCGGTAGTCGGGGTGCTTGTCCTGCTGCATGGATGCTCCTCCAACGGCTCGGGACGGGCTCGCGGTCATCCGGACAGGGTGTCCTCGTCGACGATGTGCACGGCGGCCTCCTCGGCCGACGCCGCGGCGCCGTCGATGCCCACGTCCATGGCGACCAGTGCCTCCTCCTCGTCCTCGTGGGCGCCCTCGTCGGGTGCCACGAGCCGGCCGGAGCGCGCGGCGCCGACCTCGTTGTCCAGGAGTTCCCCGTCGGTGCCGTCGCAGTCCCCGAGGCCGTCACCGTCCGGGGGGGCGGACTCCGGCAGCTCCTCGGAGAGGCGCTGGTCCAGCGTCTCGCCCCGCTGCCGCTCGGCCGCCGTCACGCCGAGGTGCTCGACGGCCCACGGCCGCTCGGGAGGGGACCAGCCCCGGTCCAGGGGATCGTCGACGCCGTCGTTCTCCAGGGTCTCCTCGGCGTCGAGCAGCCCCGTGTCCTCCCTCTGCTCGTCCTGGTCCGGCTGGTAGACGTCGTCTCCCCAGCCGTCGGAGCTGTTCACGGGTACCTCCAGGGGGTGGGGACGGGCCCGTATCCACGGGGCCCGTGCCGGGCCGCCGCCACGGAGCACTGACGCCGCCCGGACCTCTGGTTCCCGGGCGTCCCCCGAGCCGGTGCCTGATTCCAGCCTTCCACCCAGGCTCATGACCGCGCAACGCCAACGACACGGCCGCCCCCCTGAGAGGCGGGCGGCCGTTTCGCTCGACGCGGTGCTCAGCCGTGCCACGACCTCCACAGCGCCGCATACGCGCCGTCCGCCGCGACCAGCTCGTCGTGGCTGCCCAGCTCGCTGATCCTGCCGTTCTCGACGACGGCGATGACGTCGGCGTCGTGGGCGGTGTGCAGCCGGTGGGCGATGGCGACGACGGTTCGGCCGTCGAGGACCCGGGCCAGGGAGCGCTCCAGGTTGCGGGCCGCGCGCGGGTCGAGCAGCGACGTCGCCTCGTCCAGGACCAGCGTGTGCGGGTCGGCCAGCACCAGGCGGGCCAGCGCGATCTGCTGGGCCTGGGCCGGGGTGAGCGCCAGACCGCCCGAGCCGACCTCGGTGTCCAGGCCCTCGTCGAGCGCACGGGCCCAGCCGTCCGCGTCGACCGCGCCCAGTGCCGCCCACAGCTCGGCGTCGACGGCACCCGTGCGCGCGAGCCGGAGGTTGTCGCGCAGGGAGCCCACGAAGACGTGGTGCTCCTGGTTGACCAGGGCCACGTGGGAGCGGACGCGCTCGGCGGGCATCCGGGACAGCTCGGCGCTGCCCAGGGTGATCCGGCCGTCCCGGGGCGCGTAGATCCCGGCGAGTAGCCGCCCCAGCGTGGACTTGCCCGCACCCGAGGGGCCGACCAGGGCCAGCCGGGTGCCGGGGGCGACCTCCAGGGACACCTTGCGCAGGACGTCCACGCCCTCCAGGTAACCGAAGTGCACCCGGTCGGCCTGTACATGGCGACCCTCGGGGGCCACGGTGGGATCCCCGGCGTCCGGCTCGATGTCCCGGACCCCGACGAGCCGGGCCAGCGACACCTGCGCCACCTGGAGCTCGTCGTACCAGCGCAGGATCATGCCCACCGGGTCGACCAGCATCTGGGCGATCAGGGCGCCGGTCGTCAGCTGGCCGACGCCGATCCACCCGTGCAGGGCGAACACACCGCCGATCATCAGGACGGAGGCGAGCACGGTCACGTGGGTGGTGTTGATGACCGGGAAGAGCACCGACCGCAGCCAGAGCGTGTACCGCTCCCAGGCCGTCCACTCCCGGATCCGGCGTTCCGACAGCGCGACTCGGCGCTCGCCCAGGCGATGGGCCTCGACGGTGCGCCCGGCGTCCACGGTCTCGGCGAGCGCGGCGGCCACGGCGGCGTACCCGGCGGCCTCGGAACGGTAGGCCGAGGGCGCCCGACGGAAGTACCAGCGGCAGCCGACGATCAGCAGCGGCAGGGCGAGCAGCACGGCGAGGGCCAGCGGCGGCGCCGTGATCACCAGCCCGCCCATCAGCAGGAACACCCACACCACGCCGATCGACAGCTGCGGAACGGCCTCGCGCATCGCGTTGCCCAGCCGGTCGATGTCGGTCGTGATGCGCGACAGCAGGTCGCCGGTCCCGGCCCGCTCCAGCACCCCGGGCGGCAGCCCGACCGACCGGACGAGGAAGTCCTCGCGCAGGTCGGCCAGCATCCGCTCGCCCAGCATCGCGCCGCGCAGGCGCACTTGGCGGACGAACACGGCCTGGACGGCCAGCGCGGCCACGAAGAGCCCGGCGGTGAGCTCCAGCCGCAGGTCCCGCGCCCCGTCGGACACCCGCTCCACCAGTCCGCCCAGCAGCCAGGGACCGGCCATCGAGGCGATCACGGCGGCCGTGTTGACGGCGACCAGCAGCAGGAACGCCCGCCGGTGCCGGCGCAGCAGTTCGGCCACGTAGGCGCGGACGGTCTCGGGGGCGCCGACGGGCAGGGTGTTCGCCGTCGTCGGGGCCGCCGGGTCGTACGCCGGTGGCGCGACGCCGATCATGCCTTCTCCTCGATCTCTTCCAGTTCATGCAGTACGTCGTCCAGGTCGACGGAGCCGTTCAGCGCGGCCTCGTCTTCCGTCTCGCGGGTGACCACCGCCCGGTAGCGGGGGTCGGTCCGCACCAGCTCACGGTGGGTGCCGACCGCCACGGCCTCGCCGTCGTGCAGGAACACGACCCGGTCGGCGCGGTCCAGGAGGAGCGGGGACGAGGTGAACACCACGGTCGTGCGCCCGTCGCGCAACTCCCGCACGCCCTGCGCGATCCGGGCCTCGGTGTGCGAGTCGACGGCCGAGGTCGGCTCGTCCAGGACGAGCGCCTCCGGGTCCGTGATCAGCGACCGGGCGAGCGCGAGCCGCTGGCGCTGACCGCCGGACAGGGACCGGCCGCGCTCGGTGATCCGGGCGTCCATCGGGTCGCCCGCGTCCAGCGAGCCCTGCACCAGCGCCGCCAGCACGTCGTCGCACTGTGCGGCGGCCAGCGCCTCTTCCGGCCGGACGACGCCCGACGCGGGTACGTCGAGCAGCTCCCGCAGCGTGCCGGACAGCAGGACCGGGTCCTTGTCCTGGACGAGGACGGCCGTTCGGGCGCTGTCCAGCGGGAGTTCGTCGAGCGGCACACCGCCCAGCAGCACCGAGGTGCCCTCCTGGGAGGGGTGTCCGCCCAGCCGTTCCGCCAGCAGGCCCGCCGCGTCCGGGTCGCCGCACACCACGGCCGTGAACCGCCCGGCGGGCGCGAGCAGCCCGGTGTCCGGGTCGTACAGGTCGCCCGAGGGAACCTCGGCGGCGCGCGATCCCGCGGTGTCCGTGGGCCGTTGCAGCGACAGCACCCCCGCGGCCCGCTTGGCGGAGGGCCGGGAGAAGGAGTACGCCATGGCGATCTCCTCGAAGTGCCGCAGCGGATAGGTGAGGACCATGACCGAGCTGTAGACGGTGACCAGTTCACCGACAGTGATCCGGCCTTCGCGCGCCAGCCGCACGCCGTACCAGACGACGGCGATAAGCAGCAGCCCCGGCAGCAGGACCTGGATCGCGGAGATCAGGGCCCACATCCGGGCGCTGCGCACGGCCGCGTGGCGGACCTCCTGGGAGGCGCTGCGGTAGCGGTCGAGGAACAGCTCCTCGCCGCCGATGCCGCGCAGCACGCGCAGGCCGGCGACGGTGTCCGAGGCGAGTTCGGTGGCACGTCCGGCCTTCTCGCGCTGGGTGTCGGCGCGCCGGGTGGCGCGGGGGAGCAGCGGCAGCACGGCGAGCGCCAGTGCGGGCAGCCCCACGGCGACGACCACGCCGAGCGCCGGCTGGTAGACCAGCAGGCCGACACAGACCAGCACGATGGTGACCAGCGCCGCGGTGAAGCGGGACAGGGCCTCGACGAACCAGCCGATCTTCTCGACGTCACCCGTGGACACCGCGACCACCTCACCGGCCGCGACGCGCCGGGTCAGCGCCGAGCCCAGATGGGCGGCCTTGCGGGCGAGCAGCTGCTGGACGCGGGCGGCCGCCGTGATCCAGTTGGTGATCGCGGTGCGGTGCAGGAAGGTGTCGCCGACCGCGTTGCCGGCGCAGGCCAGCGCCAGCAGCCCGCCCGCCAGGGCGAGTCCGGTGCCGGAGCGGTCGACGACGGCCTGCACGGCGACACCGACACAGAACGGCAGGGCGGCGACGGAGGCGAAGTGCAGCAGCCCCCAGGACAGCGACTTGAGCTGGCCGCCCAGCTGATTGCGGAAGAGCCACCACAGGAATCGGGGGCCCGAACGCGCGTCCGGCACGCCCGGGTCGGGATACGGAAGGTCTTGAATCTGCATGACGTCCCAGTGGCTCGTGTCAGGGGGATGGGGGTCCGGCCGAAGGCAGCAAACCGTGACAGGTTCGCCTTGCCGCGTGGTCGCGGGCAACAGGTTTTCCGTCCACCGAACGGAACCGGCCGACGGAGGTGCGAACGGGGCTGTCCCGGCGGGCCGGTGCGCATTGCGGAGGCGTCCGGGACGCCGTAGAACACCGCCCATGAAGAGACGGATCGTCATGTCCATGCTTGCCGGAGCGACCCTCCTGGCGGGCACCCTCCTCGGCACCCGACCCGCGGGAGCGGCGGACCTCCCGGCCCCGGCGGCCGGCGTCCCCGCCGAGTTCGGCACCGACTGGCACGACCCGGTCACGGCCGCCCCGCCGGTGGAAAGGCCCTCCGGAAAGTCCTGCGAAGTCACCCTCGCCCGCGCGCAGTTCCGTGACTTCACCCCGTACCGCGGCACCTACACCCCGCCCGACGGCTGCGGCGACCGCTGGAGCAAGGTGGTGCTCCGGCTCGACGGCAAGGTCAAGGGCCGCCAGTACGACCGGCTCGGCTACGTGCACGTCGGCGGGGTCGAGATCTTCCGCACGTCGACGCCGCAGCCCTCACCGGACGGCATCGAGTGGTCCGTGGAGAAGGACGTCACGGCCTACAGCGACACCTTCCGCACGGGCCGGGACGTCGAGATGCTCATCGGGAACGTCGTCGACGACACGTACACGGGCGTCCTCGACGTCCGGGTCACGCTGACGTTCCACCAGGGCCGCCCCGACGGCAAGAGCCCCGACCGGGTCCTCACGCTCGACCGCGACTCGGCCCTCACCACCCCGCGCAACAGCGAGCGGATCGTCGCCGAGGTGTACGCAACCGGCTCCGGCGGCGGCTGCGAGGAGTACTGGTACCTGACCGTGCCCGAGCCGGCTCCGTACTCCTGCAAGGCCGGTCAAGGTCCTTACCGGGAGGTGCAGATCAGCGTGGACGGGCGGCTCGCCGGCATCGCCGCACCGTTCCCGACCGTGTGGACCGGAGGCTGGTCCAACCCGTTCCTCTGGTACGTGATCCCGGGTCCGCGCGCCTTCGACATCAAGCCGATCACCTACGACCTCACCCCCTTCGCCGGAATCCTCAACGACGGCCGCCCGCACCGCGTCGAGGTCTCGGTCGTCGGCGTGCCCGAGGGGCAGACGGGCTGGAGCACGCCCGTCAACGTCCTGGTCTGGCAGGACGAGCAGCGCGCACGGGTCACCGGGAAGCTCACCGTGCACCGGGCGGGCGACCTGGTGAACTCATCGGTGTACACGCCCGGTTCGGAGCACGTCGTGTCCACCGAGGGCGCCCACCGGCTGACCGTCGGCGGCTACGTCGACACCTCGCACGGCCGCGTCACGACCACCGTCAGCCGCTCGCTCGCCAACACGTCCACGCACCGCTGGACCGACGGCGAGACGCGTGACGCGCTCGAAGCCGCCTGGACGGACGACGAGTCGGTGACCGCCGGCGGGCGTACCACGCGGACCCACCGCGTCTACACGATGGACGGCACGACCACCCTCGGTGCGGGCGACCGCCTGCGCACCGTCCTGACCCTCGGCGACCGCGCCACAGTCGTGGGCACGCACGGCGGACGGCGCACCGCGTGGTCGCGCCTCGACAACTCCTACACGGGCGATGCGACCTACACGGCGAACGTGCCGCGCGACCAGCGTCACGCGGTCGGCACCACGAGCGAGCGCTACCGGCTCCACGGCTCACACGGTTGCCACGACCGGACGCTGACCGCCGTGCAGGGGGTGCTCACGGAGGACCGCAACCGGTGCTGACCGGTGCTGAGGTGAGCGTCAGAGGCGCCTGTGACGTACATCACTTATGACGCTTTTACTTGGCTGAAACGTTGCGGTCTTGTGCGCGATCAAGACGACCTCCAGAGTGTTGGGAAACGGAAGATGCCTTCCGCATCGCAGAAGTCCCCTCCGGCTTCTGTGTGTCCCGTCCCCTGAGGAGGCTTCGTGCCCCCGTCCGTACCGTCCCTCCCGCGACGCGTCGCACGCACGCTACGTACCTCGCTTTTCGCGCAGGTTACCTGCGCCCTCGTCCTTGGAATCGTCGTCGGAAAGCTGTGGCCGGACACGGCCACGGCTCTCCAACCGCTCGGCGACGGTTTCACCCGGCTCATCAAGACCGTGATCTCACCCCTGGTGTTCTGCGTGGTCGTCGTCGGCATCGCCAAGGCCGGTGACCTGAAGGCGTTCGGCCGGATCGGGGTCAAGGCCCTTGTCTGGTTCGAGATCGCCTCGACGGCCGCCCTGGTCATCGGTCTCGTCGCCGCCAATGTCGTCGGTCCGGGCAGGGGTATGAACGTCGACCCCTCCTCGCTCGACGCCGCGGCGGTGCAGGAGACGACGGGCGGGGGCCACCTGCCCACGACGACCGAGTTCGTCCTCAACGCGCTGCCGCAGAGTTTCGCCGGTGCCTTCGCCGAGAACGAGCTCCTCCAAGTCCTCATCCTGGCCTGCCTGGTGGGCGCCGCCCTGCTGCACCTCGGGCACACCAAGGTGCCGAAGGTCCTGCCCGCGATCGAGCAGGCCCAGGAGATCATCTTCGCGGTCGTCGGCTTCATCATGCGGCTGGCCCCGATCGCGGTGTTCGGCGCGATGGCCCACCTGGTCGGCAACTACGGCCTGGGCGTGATGCGGACGTACGCCAAGCTCATCGTGCTCTGTTACCTGGCGGCGGCGCTGTTCATCGCGCTGCTGGCCGTCGCCCTGAAGGCCGTGACCGGGCTCAGCCTGTGGAAGTTCCTGCGCTACATCCGCGAGGAGATGCTGCTCGCGCTCGGTACCGCGTCCACCGAGTCGGTCATGCCGCGGGTGATGCAGAAGCTGCGCCGGGCCGGTGCGCGCGACGACGCCGTGGGGCTGGTGCTCCCCACCGGCTACTCCTTCAACCTCGACGGCGCCTCGCTCTACCTGTCCATCGGCACCCTGTTCATCGCCCAGGCCGTGGGTGTGGACCTGAGCCTCGGCCAGCAGGTCACCGTCGTCCTGGTGCTGATGCTGACCAGCAAGGGCATGGCGGGCATCCCCGGTTCGGCGTTCCTCGCCCTGTCCGCGACCGCCTCCTCCCTGGGCGCGATCCCCGCCGGGGCCGTCGCGCTGCTGCTGGGCGTGGACCGCATCATGGACTCGATGCGCGTCGTCACCAACCTGCTCGGCAACTGCGTCGCCGTCTTCGCGGTGTCCCGCTGGGAGGGGGCCCTGGACACCGCCCGGGCGAAGAGGGTGCTGGACGGGGAGGACACCTCCGAGCCGGACGACGGCGGCAAGGACGCCGACGGCGGGATCGGTGCCGTCGCGCCGGCCCCGGGCATCCCGGCCCAGAAGCACAAGGAGCCCCAGGAGCTCAAGGAGCCCGCTCCCGAAGCCGGTTGACCGGAACCGAACCATGTGGGCCGCGGCCTCGCTCCAGGACGAGCGGAGGCCGCGGCCCGCTGTCGCGTGCCAATCCTCGGCGGGGCCCCGCCGGCGTCTCGTTCCCTCAGCACGCCCCCGCCGGCGTCCCGTCGATCAGTGTGTCCAGCAACCCGCCGAGCGCCTCCCGCTGATCCCCCGTCAGCGGTGCGAGGATCTCCTCCGCGGCCGACCTGCGCGCCGCCCGCAGCTCGCGCAACGCGCCCCGGCCGTCGTCCGTGAGCTCGATGCGGATCACCCGCCGGTTCGCCGGGTCCGGGACCCGGCGCACCTTGCCGCCCGCCTCCAGGGCGTCGACCAGCGTCGTCACGGCGCGCGGCACCACCTCCAGGCGCTCGGCGAGGTCGGCCATGCGCGGCGGCGATCCCCAGTGCGCCAGCGTGCGCAGCAGCCGGGACTGGGCGGGTGTGATGCCCAGCTCGCGCTGCTCCAGATGGCGCTTCTGGATGCGGTGCACCCGGCGGGTGAGCCGCAGCAGCTGCTCGGCGAGAAGGCCGTCGGGGTCGGGCGTGGTCATGCGGGAACAATATCAGGATGCAGTTCATTGTGAGTATAGGTAACAATGAACTGTGATCCGATCCGTCGCATCCCTCGTAGGAGCCCATGCATCCCGATCGTGAAGCCCCCTGGACCCCGCCGGCCGACGCCAAGGAGCAGCCCCGGCAGGTCCGCCGCATCCTCGGCCTCTTCCGCCCCTACCGGGGCCGTCTCGCGATCGTCGGGCTGCTGGTCGCCGCCGCGTCACTGGTCTCGGTCGCCACGCCCTTCCTGCTGAAGGAGATCCTCGACGTCGCGATCCCCCAGGGGCGCACGGGCCTGCTCAGCCTGCTCGCCCTCGGCATGATCCTCAGCGCGGTCCTCACCAGCGTCTTCGGAGTCCTCCAGACCCTGATCTCCACGACGGTCGGCCAGCGCGTCATGCACGACCTGCGCACCGCCGTCTACGGCCGGCTCCAGCGCATGTCCCTCGCCTTCTTCACGCGCACGCGCACGGGCGAGGTGCAGTCCCGCATCGCCAACGACATCGGCGGCATGCAGGCCACCGTCACCTCCACCGCGACCTCCCTGGTCTCCAACGTCACCAGCGTGGTCGCCACGGTCGTCGCGATGCTGGCGCTCGACTGGCGCCTGACGGTCGTCTCCCTGCTGTTGCTGCCGGTGTTCGTGTGGATCAGCCGCCGCGTCGGCAACGAACGCCGGAAGATCACCACCCAGCGCCAGAAGCAGATGGCCGCCATGGCCGCCACGGTCACCGAGTCGCTCTCCGTCAGCGGCATTCTGCTCGGCCGCACGATGGGCCGCTCCGATTCGCTGACCAAGTCCTTCTCCGAGGAGTCCGAGCAACTCGTCGACCTGGAGGTCCGGTCGAACATGGCCGGGCGCTGGCGCATGGCCGTCATCACGATCGTCATGGCCGCCCTGCCCGCCGTCATCTACTGGACCGCCGGCATGGCCCTCCAGCTCGGCGGCCCCGAGGTCTCCATCGGCACGATCGTCGCCTTCGTCTCACTCCAGCAGGGCCTGTTCCGCCCGGCCGTGAGCCTGCTGTCGACCGGTGTGCAGATCCAGAGCTCGCTCGCCCTCTTCCAGCGCATCTTCGAGTACCTCGACCTGCCGGTCGACATCACCGAGCGCCCCGACCCGGTCCGCCTCGACCGGATCAAGGGCGAAATCCGCTTCGACGACGTCTCCTTCGGCTACGACGGCAAGGACGGCCCGGTCCTCGACGGCATCGACCTGACCGTCCCGGCCGGCGGCAGCCTCGCGATCGTCGGCCCCACCGGCGCCGGCAAGTCCACTCTGGGCTACCTGGTGCCGCGTCTCTACGACGTCACCGGCGGCCGCGTCACCCTCGACGGGGTCGACGTCCGCGACCTCGACTTCGACACCCTGGCCCGCGCGGTCGGCGTCGTCTCGCAGGAGACGTACCTCTTCCACGCCTCGGTCGCCGACAACCTGCGCTTCGCCAAGCCCGACGCCACCGACGAGGAACTCCGCACAGCGGCCGAGGCGGCGCAGATCCACGACCACATCGCCGCCCTGCCCGACGGTTACGACACCGTCGTCGGCGAGCGCGGCCACCGCTTCTCCGGCGGCGAGAAGCAGCGTCTGGCCATCGCCCGCACCATCCTGCGCGACCCGCCGGTCCTCATCCTCGACGAGGCCACCAGCGCGTTGGACACCCGGACCGAAGCCGCCGTCCAGGACGCCATCGACGCCCTCTCGGTGAACCGCACCACCCTCACCATCGCCCACCGGCTGTCCACCGTGCGCGGCGCCGACCAGATCGTGGTCCTCGACGCGGGCCGCGCGGTCGAACGCGGTACGCACGAGGAGCTTCTGGAGGAGGGCGGGCGCTACGCGGCACTCGTACGCCGGGACGCCCAACTGGAACCGACAAGATGAAAATATGCCGGGTTTATGACGATATGCGGGTTACCGTGCCCGCATGCAGAAGAACACTCCGCCACGGAGCACGATCCGACTGACGCGCCGGGGCCGTATCGCCCTCGTCGCGACCGGAGCCGTCGTGGTCGGTACCGCCGTGGCGGTGCCGCTGCTGACCCTGGGGACCGAGGAGGAGAGCCGGCCCACGACCCTGGCCGTCCCCGAGGGCTGGCGCGCGAGCCAGGTCTACGCGGCCGTCGACAAGGCCCTCGCCCTGCCCGCGGGCAGCACCAGGAAGTCCCTGGACAAGGCGGCGCTGAAACTGCCGAACGACGCCGAGGGCAACCCGGAGGGCTACCTCTTCCCGGCCACCTATCCGCTCCAGGAGAAGACCACGCCGGACCGGCTCCTCGCGCTGATGGTCGACACCGCCAACGACAGGTTCAACGGCGCCCCCATCGCCGCCGGGGCACAGCGCAACGCCATGAACGTGTACCAGGCCGTCACCATCGCGAGCATCGTCCAGGCGGAGGCGGCGACCAGGGCCGACATGGGCAAGGTGGCCCGCGTCATCTTCAACCGCCTCGAACGCGGCATGCCACTTCAGATGGACTCCACCATCAACTACGCCCTGAACCGCTCCACCCTCCGTACGACGGAGGCCGACACCCGGATCGACAGCCCCTACAACTCGTACCAGCGCATGGGCCTGCCGCCCACGCCCATCGCCAACCCCGGCGAAGAGGCGATGCGCGCGGCCATCAACCCGACCCCCGGTAACTGGCTGTACTTCGTCACGGTCCGCCGGGGCGACACCCGCTTCACGGCGGACTACCGGGAACACCAGCGCAACGTCGCGGAGTTCAACGCGCAGCGGAGGAAGAGCGGGGCTCAGGCGGCCGGATGAGGGCGGTTTGGCGGACACCGCCCCGTCTCACGTCACGTCCGGGCGGGGACCCGGTAGGCCCCCGCCGCCGGTCACGCCGCCGCAGGCTCCCGCTCCAGCAGCCGCCTGATGTCCCGCACGGCCGCGCGGCCGGCCCGGTTGGCTCCGATCGTGCTGGCCGACGGGCCGTAGCCGACGAGATGGACGCGCGGGTCCGCGGCCGCGCGCGTGCCCTCCATGCGGATGCCGCCGCCGGGGGAGCGCAGCCGGAGCGGGGCGAGATGGTCGATGGCGGCGCGGAAGCCGGTGGCCCAGACGATGACGTCGGCGTCGACATGGCGGCCGTCCGCCCAGTCCACGCCGGTCGGCGAGATGCGGTCGAACATCGGCTGCCGGTCGAGCACTCCGTCCTCGATGCCCTGCCGGATCGCGTCGTTCAGCGGAAGGCCGGTGACCGACACGACACTGCGGGGCGGCAGCCCCTGCCGGACCCGTTCCTCGACGAGCGCGACCGCGGCTCGGCCCGCCTCCTCGTCGAAGGGACCCTCGCGGAAGACGGGCGGGCGCCGCGTCACCCACGTGGTGGCCGCCGCGTGCGAGGCGATCTCCAGCAGGTGCTGGGTGCCCGAGGCGCCGCCGCCCACCACCACGACCCGCTGCCCGGCGAACTCCTCGGGCCCGGGGTACTGCGCGGTGTGCAACTGCCGCCCCCGGAAGGTCTCCTGGCCCGGATAGCGGGGCCAGAACGGCCGGTCCCAGGTGCCGGTCGCGTTGATCAGTGCCCGCGTCGACCAGACCCCGTCCGAGGTCTCCACGAGCAACCGCCCGCCGGGCCCCTCGCGCACGGCCCGTACGTCCACCGGGCGCCTGACCCGCAGGTCGAAGGTCCGCTCGTAGCGGTCGAAGTACGCGCCGATCACCTCGGCGGACGGCCGCGCAGGGTCCGCGTCCGTGAGCTCCATGCCCGGCAGGGCGTGCATCCCGTGCACCTTGCCGTACGTCAGTGACGGCCACCGGAACTGCCAGGCACCGCCGGGGGCGGGGGAGTGGTCCAGCACGACGAAGTCGCGGTCCGGCTCGAAGCCGGACCGCCGCAGGTGATAGGCGCCGGCCAGCCCGGCCTGCCCCGCGCCGATGACGACCACCTCGACCTCGCGTGTGTTGTTCACGCTTCTACTAACCGGGACGGGGTCGTGGATCTTCCCGGGGCGTGGCGCGCGGCTCCGAACGAGTGGACTCCTCCCCTCGCGGGCCGCAGGGCGGTCTCCGCCACGGACGCTGATGGTGATGTTCCTTGCGTCCTGCCCCCTCCGGAAGAGGCGCCCCCCATGAGACGTACTCCCTCCCGCCGTCTGCTCGCCGCGGCGCTGCTCGTGGCGACCGTGCTGGCCCCGGTGGCGACGATGCCCGCCACCGCCGCCCCGTCCCCCGCCACCGCCCGGCACGACCACGACGACCTCCCGCGGCACGGTCTCGGACCCGAGCTCACCGAACGGCTTGACCGGGCCGTCGCGGAGGTCCGCGAGCAGGCCGGCATCCCCGGCGTCGTCGTCGGGCTGTGGATGCCCGGCAGGGGCAGCTACGTCCGCGCCACCGGCGTGGCCGACACCGTCACCCGTATGCCGATGACCGCCGACTCCTCCGTCCGGATCGGCAGCGAGACCAAGACCTTCACGGTCACCGCGCTGCTCCAGCTCGTCGACGACGGCCGGATCGGGCTGGACGACCCGATCGCGAAGTACGTCAGGGGCGTTCCGGGCGGTCACCGGATCACGCTGCGTCAGCTCGCCGGGATGCGCAGCGGCCTGTTCCCGTACACCGCCGACCCCGAGTTCATCCACGACCTCCTGAGCGACCCGGAGCGCTACTTCAACCCCCGCGAGGTGCTCGCCTACGGCTTCCGGCACGCGAACACCTTCGGACCGGGCGAGGACTTCCAGTACTCCAACTCCAACCTCGTCCTGCTCGGTCTGGTGATCGAAAAGGTCACCGGCCGCAAGCTCGCCGACGTCATCCACGAGCGGGTGCTCCGCCCGGCCGGCCTGCGCCACACCCTGTTCCCGCAGGACGACGAGTTCCCCGAGCCGCACCCGCGCGGCTACACCGACCAGACGCTCAGCGGCGAGGTCGAGGACGTCACCGACTGGAACCCCAGCTGGGCCTGGGCGGCCGGGGCGATGATCTCCGACCTGCACGACCTGCGCCGCTGGGCGAAGGTCGTCGCCACGGGCGAACTGCTCAGCCCCGGCACCCAGGCGCAGCGACTGCGGACGCTGCCCACCGGCTACCCCGGCACCGACTACGGCCTCGGCATCTTCGAGACCAACGGCTGGATCGGGCACAACGGCTCGATCCCGGGCTACGAGACCGTGACCGTCTACCTGCCCTCCCAGAAGGCCACCCTGGTCATCATGATCAACACGGATGTCGTGGCCGAGGGCCAGGAGCCGTCGACGCTGCTCGCCCGGGCGATCACCGCGGTCGTGACCCCCGGCAACGTCTACGACGGCTCGGTGGTCACCAGGCCGTGACGCGAAGGTCCCCGCCCCGGCGGGGGACCCCGCGGCCGCGGCATCCCCACGGTCGACGGAGTCCGGGGCGATCGGACCTCCATGTCGCCCGACCGCCGGCCCGGGGAGTCCCGGCCGTGCGTCAGGATGGAGGCATGTCAGACGTCTTCACCACCCGAGTTCTGAACCTCAGCACCGGCGCCGCGGAGCGGGTCCTCGACATCACCGGCGACTGCGAGTCCTTCCTGCGCGAGGCGGCGGCCGGCCGCGACGGCCTCCTCAACGTCTTCGTCCCGCACGCGACGGCCGGCATCGCCGTCCTGGAGACAGGCGCCGGCAGCGACGACGACCTCCTTGCGGCACTCCACACCCTGCTGCCCGCCGACGACCGCTGGCAGCACCGGCACGGCAGTCCCGGCCACGGCCGCGACCACGTCCTGCCCGCCCTGGTCCCGCCGCACGCGACCCTGCCGGTGCTGGGCGGCCGGCTGGAACTCGGCACCTGGCAGTCGGTGTGCCTGGTGGACACCAACAAGGACAACCCGGAACGGAAGGTGCGCCTGAGTTTCCTGGGGTGAGCGCGGTCCCACGGCTCCCGCCGGGCGGTCGTGCGCCCCGCATGGCCCTGGCGTGCCGTGACGGCCGCCCGTAATGCCCGTATCCTCATCAATGCCAGATTCTCTTCCGAGCAGCGGATTGTCGCGGGCGCAAGTGAGGCGAAGCGTGGTTCGGTCCGGCGAGGAACCCAGGCCGGCGGGGCGTGCGACGGACGGCACGGGACCCGCCAGCCTCCGCGAGCTGTTCCTCCAGGGCGAGCCGGTGGAAACGGGCGTGCGGACGTCCATCCTGGACTCGTGGCAGCGCTGCCGGTCCCTGGGCCTGTCGCCGGACGCGATCGACCTGCCCTACCGGGAGGACTTCGACCCGGGCGGCCGTATCGTCCGGGCGGCCGTGCCCGTCCTCGACCGGCTTCAGGCCACGTTCGCCGGCAGCCTCGTCAACATCTCGGTCGCCGACCCGAACGGGACGGTGCTGCTGCGCCGCTTCGGGGATCCGTCGATGCCCAGGAACCTCCCCGACATCCAGGTCGTGCCGGGGTTCGTGTTCGCCGAGCAGGTCGCCGGCACCAACGGCATCGGGCTGGCCCTGGCGGAGCGGCAGCTCATCCGCGTCTACGGTGCCGAGCACTTCGCGGAGCGCTCCCAGCAGAGCGCCTGCGTCGCGCTGCCCGTCCGTGACCCGCTCAGCGGGCGCATCGAGGGTGTCCTGTGCCTCGGCTATCCACGCGGCTTCGAAAGGCCCGCGCTGGGCGTCGCGATCCGCAGGGCGGCCGAGGGCATCGAGCGGCGGCTGCTCGGGCAGAGCTCCGCACGTGAGCGCGCCCTGCTGCGGACGTACCTGGCCGCCGGGGCCGGCACCGCCGGTCTCCACCGCGGTGTGGCTCTGGACGCGCTGGCGAACGAGTTCCCTCCCCGCGACCAGGCGATCTTGCGGGAGAGGGCGGCCGAGCTGATCTCCGGCGCGCAGCGGGGAGCCGTCGAGGTGACCCTGCCCGGCGGGCGGCGCGTGACGCTCGTGAGCCGTCCGGTGGCCAGCGGCTCCGGTGTGCACGGCATCGCCATCGAGGCCGTGCTGCCGGGCCCCGCGGCGGGCGAGCCGTTCGTCATACCGCACCAGACGGAGGAGCTGTCCGCCCTCACCGCCCCCGCCGTCCCGCTCTCCGCGGCCCGCCCGGCGATCACCCTGCCGTCCGGTCACCTCGCGGCGCCCTCCGGCCCGCTCGCCACGACCAACGGAGACGGCGGCACCCCGGGGTCCGGCGGGACGGCCGGACCGGTCACGCCCGCCGAGCCCCCCACACCCGCCGAGCCCGGCCGGGTGCGCACCCCTGCCGGCCCCGTCGTGGCGGACGGTGACCGGACCACCGGGCAGCCGGCGACGGACAGCGATCGGAGCCTCTCCGAGCCCGCCCCGGCCGCGAGCGGCCGGAGCCCCTCCGAGCCCACCACGGCCGACGGGGACGGGCGGGGTCCCGCCGGGGAGCACTCCGAGGCGGCGTTCCCGGCCCGGGGGCTGGTGATGCTGGGGGAGCCCCAGGTCGGGGCCTACGCCCTGGCCGCGCGCCGCCGTCTGGAGCTGCTGTCCGAGGCCAGCACCCGCATCGGCACCACACTGGACGTGCGCCGCACGGCCCAGGAGCTGGCCGAGACCGCGGCCCCCGGACTGGCCGACTTCGTCACCATCGACCTGCCCGACGCCGTGCTGCGCGGCGAGGAATCCGCCGACCCCATCGCCGACCTGCGCCGCACGATCGTCCACGGCATCCACGAAGGCCTGCCCTTCACACCCCCCGGCAAGCGCGTCGACTTCGGCCCGACGACGCCCCAGCTGCGCTGCCTCGGCAGTGGTGAGGCCGTGCTGGAACCCGACCTGAAGGCCGCCGCCGGCTGGCTCGCCCAGGACCCCGAGCACACCGCGCGCCTCCTGGCCCACGTCCAGTCCCTCATCGCGGTACCGCTGCTCGCCCGCGGTGTCGTCCTGGGTGTCGCCTCCTTCTACCGCGCGGGCGGCCCCTTCGGGGACGACGACCGCTCCCTGGCCCAGGAACTCGCCTCCCGCGCTGCCCTGTCCATCGACAACGCCCGGCGCTACACCCATGAGCGCACCATGGTCCTGGCCCTCCAGCGCCGGCTCCTCCCGCACGGTCTGCCCGACCAGGAGGCCGTCGAGGTCGCCCATCGCTACCTGCCCGCCGAGTCCGACGTGGGCGGCGACTGGTACGACGTCATCCCGCTGTCAGGCGCCCGCGTCGGCCTCCTCGTCGGCGACGTCGTCGGCCACGGCATGCTCTCCGCGGCCACCATGGGCCGGCTGCGCACCGCCGCCCGCAGCTTCGCCGAGCTCGACTTCCCGCCCGACGAAGTCCTCACCCACCTGGACAACCTGGTGGGCCGCCTGGACCGGGAGGACCCCGACGGCAAGGGCGCCGGAGTCATCGGCGCGACCTGCCTCTACGCCGTCTACGACCCGACCGCGCAGCGGTGCCTGATGGCCCGCGCCGGTCACCCGCCGCCCGCCGTCGTCCACCCCGACGGCAGCGTGACCTACCCCGACCTGCCCGCCGGACCCCCGCTCGGCCTCGGCGGCCTGCCCTTCGACGCCGTGGAGGTCGGCCTTCCCGAGGGCAGCCAGCTGGTCCTCTACACCGACGGGCTCATCGAGGACCGCAACCGTGACGTCGACGCGGTCCTGGAGCAGTTGCGCGAGGCCCTGGCCCATCCCGAGCGCGCCCCCGAGGAGACCTGCCAGGCGGTCCTGGACACCGTGGCGCCCGCGCACCCGCACGACGACATCGCCCTGCTCGTCGCCCGCGTCCACGCCATGGACCCCGGCCGGATCGCCACCTGGGAGCTGTCCGCCGACCCGGCCCGCGTCGGCGAGGTCCGGGCGTCCGCCATGCGGGCGCTGTCCGACTGGGGACTCGACGAGACCGGGTTCGCCGCGGAGCTGATCCTCAGTGAGCTGATCACCAATGCCATCCGGCACGGCGCCGCGCCGATCCGGGTGCGGCTTCTCTACGGCAGGACGCTGATCTGCGAGGTCTCCGACGCCAGCAACACCGCACCACACCTGCGGCGGGCGGCCAGCACGGACGAGGGCGGGCGCGGTCTGTTCCTCGTCGCCCAGCTCTCGCAGAGCTGGGGCACCCGCTACCTGCCCGAGGGCAAGGTCATCTGGGCCGAATGCGATCTGGACGCGGCATGACACCGCCTGCTGCGGCCTGACGTGGCCGCCGGTCCAGCGTCGGCCGCCGGTCCGGTTCGGCCGTCCGCCGGTCCAGCGTCGGCGGCCGCGGAGTCCACGCCCCGTCGGCGTCGCAGCGAACCGAAAAATGACCGAAATGATGTAATTTGATCGGGTGCGCGACGCTCCCGACACGCCCCCGGAGGCGGCTTCACCCTTCGGGCCCGAACCCCTGGTCCGGATCCGCGGACTCGGCAAGCGGTTCGGCGGCACCGTCGCGCTGGCCGGGGCCGACCTCGACGTCCACCCCGGCAGCGTCCTCGCCCTGCTCGGGCCCAACGGCGCCGGGAAGTCCACACTCATCAAGATCCTCGCCGGAGTCCATCAGGCCGACGCGGGGCAGGTCACCGTCGCCGGGGAACCCCTCGGCAGCCCCCACGCCACCCGGAGCATGTCGTTCATCCACCAGGACCTCGGCCTCGTGGAGTGGATGACGGTCGCCGAGAACATCGCCCTGACCACCGGGTACGGGCGCCGGGCCGGGCTGATCTCCTGGCCTCGCACCCGGGCCCGCTGTGTCGAGGCCCTGGAGGTCGTCGCCGCCCACCTCGACCCGGACACGCCGGTCTCCGGCCTCGCACCGGCCGACCGCTCGCTGGTCGCCATCGCCCGGGCCCTCGCGGCCCGCGCGCGGCTCATCGTCCTCGACGAGCCGACCGCCCGCCTGCCCGCCGCGGACTGCGACCGGCTCTTCCGTGTCCTGCACGACCTGCGCGACCGCGGACACGCCGTCCTCTACGTCAGCCACCGCCTGGACGAGGTGTACCGGGTCGCCGACCTCTTCGCCGTCCTGCGGGACGGCCGGGTCGTCAGCCACGGCCGGCTCGCCGGCCACAGCCCGGCGCGGCTGGTCCGCGACATCGTCGGCGAGACGGACGAACCGGCCGTCCACCGCCCGGCCGGGGCCCCGGCCGGGGCGGCGCCCGTCCTGGCCCTCGACGGCGTGCGCACCGCCCGGGCCGGACCCGTCCGTTTCGAGCTCGCGGCCGGGGAGATCCTCGGCCTGGTCGGTCTCTCCGACGCCGGGCACATGGACCTCGGCCGCGCCCTCGCCGGCGCCCGGCCACTCCTGGACGGGCAGGTCTTCCTGCACGGGCGGCCGTACCGGCCCCGCACGGTCGCGGAGGCCGTCGCCCTCGGGGTCGGCCTGGTGCCGGGCGACCGGCTGCGGGAGGGCTGCCTCGCCGAGCTGACCGTACGGGAGAACCTCCTGGCGAACCCCCGCGCGGGCGGGGCGCCGCCCGCGCGCTGGATCGGCCCCCGCGGTGAACGGGCCCGGGCCGCCGCCCTGATGGACCGCTTCTCGGTACGACCCCGCGACAGCGAGACCCCCATCGCCACGCTGTCCGGCGGGAACCAGCAGAAGGTCATGCTCGGCCGCTGGCTTCGGACGGACCTGCGGCTGCTGATCCTCGAGGAGCCGACCGCGAGCGTCGACGTCGGCGCCAAGGCCGCCATCCATCGCCTCCTGAACGAGGCGCTGGAGGCGGGCCTCGCCGTCCTGCTGCTGTCCACCGACTTCGAGGAGGTGGCGAGCGTGTGCCGGCGCACGCTGGTCCTCGTGCGCGGAACGGTGACGGCCGAGCTGAGCGGCCCCGCCCTCACCGTCGCCGGACTGACCCGGGCGGCCTCGGCCATGCCCCCGTCCACGGCCGGTCAGCCGTGACGCCGCCGCGGCAGCGCCACCGCCCCGGCGGCCACCACATCGGCGCCTACGGCCTGCTCGCCCTCACCGCCCTGCTCTGCCTGGTCTTCGCCCTCGCCCTGCCGGACACCTTCCCGACGCTGGACACCGTCGACTCGATCCTGTCCACCCAGTCGATCCCGGCCGTCCTCGCGCTCGCCGCCATGGTGCCCGTCGTCACCGGCGCGTTCGACCTCTCCATCGGCTACGGCCTCGGCCTGGCCCATGTGATGGTGCTCCAGCTCGTCGTCAACGCGGGGTGGCCCTGGCCGCTCGCCTGCCTCGCCGTGCTCGCCGGTGGGCTGGTGGTGGGCGTCCTCAACGGCGTCATCGTCGAGTTCGGCCGGATCGACTCCTTCATCGCCACGCTCGGCACCGGCAGCATGATGTACGCCGTGACCGGCTGGATCACCGACGGCGGCCGGATCGTCCCCGGCCCGCAGGGCCTGCCTCCCGCGTTCACCGACCTCTACGACTCCTCGTTCCTCGGCCTCCCGGTCCCCGCCTTCTACGTGCTCGCCCTCGCGGCCGTCCTCTGGCTGGTGCTGGAGCGGCTGCCGCTGGGCCGGTACCTGTACGTCGTCGGGTCGAACCCGCGCGCCGCAGATCTCGTGGGCATCCCGACCCGCAGGTACACCGTCTACGCGTTCGCCGCCTCGGGCCTGATCGTCGGGTTCGCCGGTGTGCTGCTCGCCGCCCAGCAGCAGATCGGCAATCCGAGCGTGGGCCTCGACTACCTGCTGCCCGCCTTCGTCGGCGCCCTCCTCGGCTCCACGGCGATCAAGCCCGGCCGGCCCAACGCCCTCGGCACGGTCGTCGCCGTCGCCGTCCTGGCCGTGGGCCTCACCGGCATCGCCCAGCTGGGCGCCGAGTTCTGGACGGTCCCACTGTTCAACGGCGGGACCCTGCTCATCGCCGTGGGCCTGGCCGGATACGCCGCCCGCCGCCGGCTGCGCGGCGGCGCGGCCCGCGACGCGCCCGTCGCGCCGCCCCCGTCCTCCCCGGCCGGGGCGGACGGCACGGCCCCTCCCTGACCCTCTCGGCCCGCCCCCGCTGCCTCGATCCCCTCACTGGAGTCCCCGTGCACCGCACCCGCAAGGCCACCCCCGCAGTCCGCACCGCGCGGCTCGCCTCCTGTGCCCTGCTGGCCACGGCCGCCGCCCTCACCGGCTGCGAGCGCGGTTCCTCCGACGGCGCGGACGAGACCGCGACGGGCCCGAGCGGCTGTCCGACGGTCCAGGCCCGGGCCCGGGAAGCCGTCACCCGGGCCGAGCGGGCCGACATCCCCTGGGGAGGGCCCACCAGCGGCCCCGAGGCGGTGTCGGGCAAGAACATCGTCTACGTCGCCCAGACCATGACCAATCCCGGCGTCGCCGGCGCCGCGAACGGAGTGCGGGAGGCCGCGCGGGCCATCGGCTGGAACGTCCGGGTGATCGACGGCGGCGGTACCCCGGCCGGCATCCAGGCCGCCATGAGCGAAGCGGTCGCCCTGCGGCCCTCGGGCATCGTCATCGGCGGGTTCGACCCCGACTCGACGTCCCAGCAGGCCGCCCGGGCCAACGAGCAGGGCATCCCGCTCATCGGCTGGCACGCCGTCCCCGACCCCGGCCCCAGCCGGCAGCCCGACCTCTTCACCAACGTCACCACCCGCGTGGAGGACGTGGCCCGCATCAGCGCGCAGTGGATCATCTCCGACTCCGACGGGCGCGCCGGGGTCGTGCTCATCACCGACGCGTCGATCCCCTTCGCGCGCAACAAGTCCGACCTGATCCGCAAGGAGCTGACGAGCTGCCAGGGGGTGCGGCTGCTCTCGGTGGAGAACATCCCGATCCCCGACGCCAGCACCCGCACCCCGCGGGAGATCTCCTCCCTGCTCTCCCGCTTCCAGGACCGCTGGACCCACTCCGTGGCCATCAACGACCTGTACTTCGCCGACGCCGCCCCCGCCTTCCGCGCCGCCGGTGAGAAGGGTTCCGGGCCGCCGTTCAACATCGGGGCCGGTGACGGCGACCCGTCCGCCTTCCAGCGCGTCAACAGCAGGCAGTACCAGGCCGCCACCGTGCCCGAACCACTGTCCCTGCAGGGCTGGCAGATCGTCGACGAGTTCAACCGCGCCTTCGCCGGCCGTCCCGACAGCGGATACGTGGCCCCCGTGCACATCGCCACGGCCGGCAACAGCGAGGGCGCCACCAGCTGGGACCCGTCGGGCTACCGCCAGGCCTACCGGGAGATCTGGGGGAGGTGACGGCCGGTCAGGTGCGGATCCCTTCACGGAACATGCACGGAACCCCGGGGATCTCTTTAACTTTCAAGGGCTACTGTCGCGTCAGTCGAGTGGCCGCCCGGGGGCCGATCCGAGCGGGGCCCGTCCGCGGCGGCCCTCGCTCCCCCCCCCACAGCACAGGAGACCCCGTTGTGCACGACGGCGACGTAGTGGTGATCGGCGGCGGCTACGCCGGTGTCCGGCTGGCCAGACGGCTGGACGCCACGGCCCGGGTCACGCTGGTGGACCGCAAGGAGGTCTTCTTCCACCGCATCGCCGCGCTGCGCGCGGGAGTGCACCCCGAGTGGACGCACACGCCCTTCATCCCCTATGACCGGCTGCTGCGCCACGGCCGGGTGACCACCGGCAAGGCCGTCCGCATCGACACCAGCGAGCGGCAGGTCGTCCTCGCCACCGGCGAGCGGCTGCCGTACGACGTGGTCGTGATCGCCACCGGCGCGGACTACCCCGAGCCGGCCCGCTTCACCGGCACCACGACCGAGGAAGCGGTCAAGTCCTTCGCCGAGCACCAGCGCAACATCGCCACGGCCGAACACATCCTGGTCGTCGGCGGCGGCCCCGGCGGCGTCGAACTCAGCGCCGAGCTGCGCCTCGCCCGCCCGGACGCCCGGCTCACCCTCGCCCACTCCGGGCCCGCCCTGCTGGACTCCACGGGCAGTGCCCGTCCGGGACGCAAGGCACTGGCCTGGCTGGAGTCCCACGACGTGGAGGTACGGCTCGACTCCTTCATGTCGCCCGGGAACGACTTCGGCACCTACCGCGACGCCCGCGGCACCGTCATCGAGGCCGACCTGTCCTTCTGGGCGACCGGCACCACCCCCAACACCCTCTGGCTGCGCCTGGCCGGACACGGCGACTGGCTCAACGGGGCCGGGCACGTGAAGGTCGACCGGACGCTCCGCGTCGAGGGCAGGCTGGACGTGTTCGCCGTAGGCGACGTGAACGACGTCAGCGAACTCAAGATCACCCCCGCCGCCCTCGCCCAGGCGGACATCGCCGCCCACAACATCCGCGGTTACCTGCACAGTTCCGGCAAGCACCGCAAGGAACCGCGCTTCTACCGCCCGACCCGGCGCACCCCGCTCATCGTGCCGTTCGGTCCCGCCGACGGACTGACCGTGCTGCCCGTGCCGGGCGGGGAGTCCGCCGTCCTCGGCAGCCGCGCCACCACCCTGACCAAGGCGAAGAGCCTCATGACGCCCTACATGCGCCGTCAACTCGGTTACACGGCCGCCTGACCCGCGGGGCCGGCCCTCCCGGCCTCCCCACCCCCGTCGTTACCCGCGAGTTCGGCCTGGGGTAGGGTCCCCACCGTTTCCGGCTACCGGCTGGTGGTGTGCCGGTACAGGGCGTGTCGGAGGGTGGCAAGACGATGGAATCCCAGCGGGGTGACGGCGGATCCGTGGACCTGGACGGCACGGATCTGGAGGCACTGGCGCCCGAGCCGCTGCTGACCAGGGACTACGAGGTGCGCCCCGCGCTCGTGTACGAGCGGCTGCGCCAGCAGCACGGCCCGGTCGCACCGGTCGACCTGCTCGGGGTCCCGGCCTGGCTGGTCCTCGGCTATCGCGAGTCGCTCCAGGTGCTCCAGGACGACGAAGGCTGGCCCAAGGGCCTGGAGAACTGGCGGGCCCGCACCGAGGGCAGGGTGCCGTCGGACTGGCCGCTCGGGCCTTCCCTGGAGGTCAACCACATCCTGATCCAGGGCGGCCCCGGCTACCGGCCGCTGCGCACCGCATGGGACGTCGCCCTCAAGCCCTTCCAGGACCCCCGCCACCCGCAGACCAAGCGTCTGAAGGCCGCCGTCACCGCCTACGCCGACGAACTGATCACCCTCGTCGGGCAGGGCGGCGCGACCGGCGTGGCGGATCTGTCCGCGCAGTTCTCCCGGCCGCTGCCCCTGATGGTGGCCAGCCATCTGCTGGGCTTCCCCGGCTCGCAGGGCGACGACGCGCTGATGGACATGTGGCGGGTGCTCGACGCCGGCCCGGACGCCGAGGCCGCGCTGGAGCGCCTGCTGGCGACGCTGGCCGAACTGGCCGCGCTGAAGCTGGAGAAGCCGGGCGACGACTTCCCCTCGTACCTGCTGGCCGCCCACCCGGACCTGTCGCTCGACCAGCTCGCCCGCGAGCTGTTCATGCTGCTGGGCATGACCTCCGACCACGTCGGCATCCTCATCTCCAACACCGTCGTGGAGGTCATCTCCGGCGAGGGCAGCGTGCGCGCCAGCCTGTCCGCCGGCATGGTCAGGGAGAGCATGAACCGGGTGGTCATGCGCAAGCCGCCCCTGGTCAACTTCGTCCCGCGGTTCGCCGCCCGGGACACCCCGCTCGGCAACTACACCATCCGGGCCGGCGACCCCGTGTGGGTCTCCGCGGGCGCCGCGCACGCCGACCCGCTCTTCGCCGACCACGTCGCCTCGGGCACCGCCATCAGCACCCGGGCCCACCTGTCCTGGGGAGCCGGACCGCGCCAGTGCCCGGCGCGGGAGCTCGCCTCGGCCGTGGCGGCGGCCGGTGTGGGGCGGCTGTTCGAGCGGTTCGACCACCTCGACCTCGCCCTGCCCGCCGACCAACTGCCGTGGCGCTCCTCGCCGTTCATGCGGGGCCTGCGGTCCCTGCCCGTGCGGTACGAACTCGCCTCCGTGCCGCCCCCGCGGCCGTGGGCGGACGCACCCGCCCCGGGCGTGGCCGAGGAGGTCCTGCCGGACCCGGCCGCGCGGCAGCGCTCCTCGCTCTGGCGCTATCTGACGGGCCTCATCCGCGGCGGCCGCTGACCTGGAAGGGCCGAGTCGAACGCCCATCCCGCACCGGCGTTCGTCACGGTCCCGGGATGACGCTTTCACGCCGCACACGTGACAAAAGGTGCTGGTCCACGGGGCGGCCGCTCTGCGATGCTCGTAACAGATCCCGGGACAGGGCGCGAGGGCCCGCGGGGGCCGGGCAGGTACACCTCGATGACCTGCCCGGCCGTTCTGCTGTCGGGGCGGACACGGACACGCCGCTGACCATGCTGCCGGCACGGGGGCGGACGCCGGCGGACAGGGCGGGACAAGGGTGCGGGGCTCACACCCAGCCCGACTCCGTGGCGATCCGGACCGCGTCGATCCGGCTGCGGCCGCCCGTCTTACGGGTGATCGCCGACAGATGGTTGCGGACCGTGGCGGCGGACAGGCACAGCCGCTCGGCGATCTCCCGCGTGGGCGTACCGTCGGCCGTCAGCCGCAGCACCTCCACCTCGCGCGGGGTCAGCGGGTTGGCTCCCGCGTCCAGCGCGGCCAGCGCGAACTCGGGGTCGACGAACCGCTGCCCCCGCACCAGCTTGCGGACACCGTGGACCAGCCGGTCCGGCGGGGCGTTGGTGCTGATGACCCCGGCGGCGTGCAGGTCGAGCAGACGGCGCAGCCGCTCGGGCGTCGTCGAGGCCATCATCAGCAGCATCCGGCACTCCGGGAGCCGCGCTTGCAGCTCACCGCGCACAGCGATCTCCTCGCCCTCCCGGGAGTCCACGCCGATCACCGCCACGTCCGGCCGGCACGCCACGGCGCGCGCGACCACGTCGCCGTCGCCGTCGGCCTCCGCGACGACCTCGATGTCGTCCTCCCGCGACAGCAGAGCGGCGAACGCCCCCCGGACGAGACGGGTGTGCTCGACGAGAAGAACGCGGATCACGGTCGCTCCCTCTCCGCCGTACGTGGCCCGCAGGGCCACCTTGAACGGATTATCGCCGCACACCGCGGTATTTTCAGGTCGGGCCTCGGTACGACTGATCGAGTGGTGAGGCCCGGGAGCCGGGCGTACCGTCGAACGGTGGACACCGCAGGCGGCAGCCCGCAGCCGGCTTCACCACAGGCGACCACCACCAGGGAACCCGGTGGTGGCGGCAACGCGATGGCGCTGCTGGTCATCGCCTCGTGCCAGTTGATGGTGGTTCTCGACATCACCATCGTGAACATCGCGCTGCCGCACATCCAGAGCTCACTGGAGTTCTCCACCACGAGCCTGTCCTGGGTGGTGAACGCCTACACCCTCACCTTCGGCGGTCTGCTGCTGCTGGGCGGCAGGGCCGGAGACATCCTGGGCCGGCGGCGCGTCTTCATCTTCGGCGTGCTGCTCTTCGTGCTCGCCTCCCTGCTCGGCGGATTCGCCCAGAACGCCGGCCAACTCCTCGGCGCACGCGCTCTCCAGGGCGTCGGCGGCGCCATCGCCTCCCCGACCTCCCTCGCCCTGATCAGCACCACCTTCCGCGAGGGACCGGAACGCAACCGCGCCTTCGGCGTCTTCGCCGCGGTCTCGGCCGGCGGCGGCGCGATCGGCCTGCTCGCGGGCGGGATGCTGGTGGAGTGGCTGAACTGGCGATGGGTGCTGTTCGTCAACGTGCCCATCGGCCTGCTCATCGTGCTCGCCACACCGCGCTACATCAGGGAGTCCGAACGCCACCCCGGGCGCTTCGACTTCACCGGCGCGCTCACCTCCACCGCGGGCATGGTGCTGCTCGTCTACGGCTTCATCAGAGCCGCTCAGGACGGCTGGCGGGACCCGCTCACCCTCGCCTCGTTCGCCGGAGCGGTCATCGTCCTGGCGGCCTTCATCCTGATCGAGCGCCGGTCGAAACAACCCATCACGCCGCTGCACATGTTCGCCGACCGCAACCGCGCGGGCACCTACGGCATCATGCTGTGCCTGGCCGCCGCCATCTTCGGCATGTTCTTCTTCCTCACACTCTTCGTGCAGAACGTGCTCGGGTTCAGCCCGCTCGCGGCAGGACTGGCCTTCCTGCCGGTCAGCGCGGTCATCGCCGTCGGCGCCGGTCTGGCCTCGCGGTTCCTGCCCGTCTACGGGCCCAAGCCGTTCATGGTGGTGGGCGCGATCCTGGCGGCGGCGGGCCTGGCCTGGCTGACCCTCACCGACGTCCACTCCACCTACGCGGGCAGCGTCCTCGGACCGATGCTCGTCTTCAGCATGGGCATGGGCATGGAGTTCGTGTCCCTGACCCTCATGGCGCTGTCCAACGTGCCCACACCGGAGACCGGCGCGGCCTCCGGACTCCTCAACGCCACCCAGCAGGTCGGCGGCTCCCTCGGCCTGTCCATCCTGGTCACGATGTACGGCACGGCCAGCACCAACGAGGCCGAGAAGCAGATCCCGGACTTCCTCCAGCAGGCGACCCCGGCCGAGCGCATCCGGTTCGAACGCACCGGGCAACTGCCCAAACCCTGGTCCGACGAGATCCTCACCGCCGGTGTCTCGGCCGCGTTCATCATGGCGGCGATCTTCACCGCCGTCGCCGCGCTGATCGCCCTGCTCGTCATCCAGGTCCGGCCCTCGGACCTCGAACGCCTCAAGGGCGGAGCGGGCCCCGGCCCGATGTGAGGCCCGCCCCCGGGGCCACTACCCCCCGATCCTCGCCGCGATCACCGGTGCCAGCCGGTCGGCGATGACCCGGTGCCCCCGGTCGTTGGGGTGCACCGAGTCCGACAGATCGCCCGACCCCAGCCAGCCGGTCGTGTCGACGAAGGACACCCGCGCGTCACCCCCGGCGACGGCGGCCCTCACCGCGGCCTCGGTCTGCGGGACGAACCGACCGCGGAACGTCTCCAGCGCGAAGATCCACGCCTGCGGATACGCGGCCCGCACCTTGCGCAGCAGACTGCTGTACGCCGACTGGAACTGCGCCGTACTCACCCCGTGCCCGACGTCGTTGGTGCCGAGGTTGATGACGACCGCGTCGGCCCGGTAGCGGGAGAAGTTCCAGTCGGGCGTGGCCGCGTTCGGGTTGAGTCTGGTGAACTGCCGCTCCAGTCCCACGCATCCGTCCGCCGCGGCCACCAGGCACGCCCCGCCCTGTGCGATCTGCGTGTGCTCGACGCCCAGCCGCTCCCCGATGAGCCAGCCGTACGCGGTCCGGGCGTTCTGGGAGCTCGTCGTGCCCACGGTGATCGAGTCGCCGACGAACTCGACCGTCCTGGCCGGGGCCGGCGGTGCGAACGTCGTCGCGCCGCTGTCCAGGACCAGCCCCTGGAAGACCGCGTCGCCCTTGTACGACCCGGCCACCACCTGGTAGTTGACCTGGAGTGTGTGGTTGCCGGGGGAGAGGGCCGTCGGGGTCAGGTCCACCGTCCCCTTTACGTCGTCGTAGAACTTCACCGGCCCGTTGTCGATCCGCGCCCACAGGTCGATCGTGCCGCGCTGCTTCAGCTTGACCGTCCGGCCGGTGAAGCCGGCCCGGTAGTAGGCGCCGGCCCAGTACGGGGTGTACGCGGTGCTGGAACTGGTGGTGTCCCAGCGGCCGACGAACGTGATGTTGGGGTCGCCGGGCTGCCCGGGCGCCGCCGCCTTCACCGTGGCCCCGGAGCCGAGCCGGGCGCGCACGACCGGGGCCAGGCGCTCGGCGAACTTGGTGTGCCCCGCTTCGTTGGGGTGCCCGTTGCCGTCCTCGTAGTCGGCGCCGTCCGTGAGCCAGCCCGTGGTGTCGACGAAGTACACCCGCGCGTCACCCGCGCTGTTGCGGGCACCGACGGCGGCCCTGGTCTCGCCGGTGTAGCGCCTTTTCAGCGTCTGCACCGCGAAGAGATGCGCCGTGGGGTACTTGGCGCGCACGTCGCGCAGGAACGTGGTGTACGCCGACTGGAAGGCGGCGCCGGACACGCCGTGCCCGATGTCGTTGGTGCCGAGGTTGATGACGACGGCATCGGCGCGGTACCGGGAGAAGTCCCAGTTCGTGCCGCCCGTGCTGGCCGTCCTGAAGAACTGCCCGCTCAGCCCGGTGCACCCCGACTGCGCGACGAGACAGTAGCCGGACCGGGCGATCTGCGTGTGCCGCGTGCCCAGCCGCTCGCCGGTCTTCCAGGCGTACGAGTCCAGCGCCAGCCGGTCGGTGAGGGCCCCGGCCGTGATGGAGTCGCCGACGAACTCCACGAGCCCGCCCGGGGCAGCCGCGGCGACGGTCCGGGCCCCCGGGTCCAGGACCAGGCCCTGGAAGACGGTGTCGCCGGAACGGTAGGTCAGGCGCAGGGTGTGGGTGCCGGGGGACAACGGCCGGGGAGTGAGGTTCACCGTGCCGCGCACGCCGGCGTGGAACACGTCGGGGCCGCCGTCGACGCTCGCGTAGAAGTTGACCGCGTTCCTGGCCCTGACCTTGACGGTGGTGCCGGTGAAACCGGTCCGCAGGTACGCGCCGGTCCAGTTGGGCACCGCGGCGGAACCCGAAGAGGTGTCCCAGCGCCCGACGTACGCGATGTTGGGGTCGGAGACCGAGCCGTCACCGGGCGCGGCCCGCGCGGGAGAGGCGCCGGCCCAGGACAGCAGACAGGCCGTGAGCACGGCCGCGAGCAGGGCCGGCAGGGCGCGTCTCGGGAAGGTGCGGGGGGATATCTGCACGGGGTTCCCTTCACGTGGGGGGTGGTGGGGTGGGAGCGCTCCCAGAGCAGTCTTCCGAGGGAACCAGTGAAACGGTTCAGCGTCAAGTGGGCAACGACGAGGGGAAGTTGAGGTACCGGTGACCGGCGCCCGCCGAGGTGGCCTGCCCGTCACCGGCACCTGTCACGGCCGGGGCCGGGGAAACGTCTCCAGGGCCTCGGCCAAGCCCGCCGCGTCCGTGCCGATCTTGCGGTACACGGACGAGAGCAGGTGCCGCACACCCTGTTCCGTGAGGTGCAGCTCCTTGGCCACGACCGCCGGGCTGTGGCACCCCGCCGTCAGCTCGGCGGCCTTGCGCTCCTGCGCGGTGAGCGTGTCCGTCTGCCCGTACCGCAGGGGGAGCGGGCGCAGTCCCGCCGCGGACAGCTCCCGCCTTGCTCGGGCGGCGAGGCCCTCGGCACCGCAGTGCACCGCGCCTTCCAGGCCCTGGTAGAGCCGGTCGGCGGCGTCGTGCAGGCGGCCGGCCCGGGCCAGCGCGGCGCCGTGACCGACCAGGGCACGGGCCAGTTCGTACGCGGCCGGCGACCGCTCCAGATGGTCGACGGCCTGCGCGTGCAGATCGAGGCCCGCCTCACCGCCCGTCACCTCCGCCTCCGTGTGCAGCGCCTGGCCGATCGCGGATGCCGCGCCGAAGTCCCGGGCCCGCTTCACGGCGTCCCGCGCGTGCCGCACCGCCCGGTCGGGAGCACTGCGGGACAGGGCCGAGGCCAGTCCCAGCTGCCAGGGACACCACGCGGGGTTGCGCCAGTCCCGGCCCTCCAGCCACTCGCCGACGCCGGAGAGCAGGGGAGCGGCGTCCTCCGGCCGGCCCTCCGCCAGGAGCAGCTCGGCGTAGACGGTGCGCGGGTCGGGGTAGATGACGGCGTTCGGAATGGCGTCGCCGTAGTGGTACTTGTCGGCGAGCCGGCGTGCCGCCACGACGCGGCCGCGGGCCAGCAGGGTCTGGATCAGGATGCCGATGGCGAACCACTGGGCGGGCACCGCGCCCTCCACCCGGTCCGCGATGCCCAGGCCCTCCCGTACCAGGTTCTCGGCCTCGGCCAGGCAGCCGCGGCGGTACCGGATGTACCCGGAGAGCGTCTGGCCGAGGGCCAGATGGGAGCCGCGCCAGCCCTTCGACTCGCACTCGGCCATGCCCTTGGCGAACAGTTCCTCGGCCCGCCGCGGCTGGTCGCAGTACATGAACACCAGCGCGACCGAGACGGGCACCTCGAAGCCCCGGTTCTCGTGGGTCCAGCTCAGTCCGCCGCGCAGGGCCTCACCGGCGTACGCGAGGGCCTTCTGCCGGGGCTCGCCGCACATCATGGCGTCCCAGGCGCGCAGACCCAGGATGTAGCGCTCCTCCAGACCGCGGCCGGCCAGCCGGTCGGCGAGCCGGGCCAGCGCCCGCGAACGGCCGGACGAGTCCGCCTCGTCGGTGCGGAACGCACTCCACACGAAGTGGTCGGCCTGCATCCGCAGCCGGATCCGGGGATGGGCGCCGGCCCGCCGCGCCTCGTCGGCGGCCACCGTCGCGGCCTCCGCCATCCGGTCGGTGTGGGCCAGTGCCTGGGTCAGCCGGTAGACCATCGAGGCGCGCAGCTCGGGGTCGATGCCCGGATCCGCGAGTGCCTCCCGCAGATGCGCCACGGTGGCGGTGGGCTTGATGAGGAAGGTCGCGCAGGCGAGTTCGTGCAGCAGCGCGGGACGCTCCTCCGGCAGCGGCGGTTCTTGCAGGGCCCGGCTGAGCAGCCGCCGGGCCGCTTCCGGGGCACCGGAGTGCAGGGCTTCACGGGCGGCCTCCCGCAGACAGGTGACGGCGTCGGTGCTGCCCTCGCAGGGCACCTCCAGCAGGTGCCGGGCCGCGGCTGCCTGACCGAGTCCCGCCGCCCGCACGGCCTCCGCGGCCGAGTTGTGCATGCCCTCCCGCAGACTCGGACTGATGGACCGGTAGATGGTGGTGGCGATCAGCGGGTGGAGGAACTCCAGACTCTCGCCGGGCCCCTCGCCGTCGGCCAGGATGCGGGCGGCGCGCAGCTTCTCCGTGGCCTCGGACGCCGCCGTGCTGCCGATCGCCGCGATCCGGGCGGCCAGTTCCGGCGAGAAGGCCTGCCCCAGGACGGCCGCGGCGTAGGCGAAGCGGACGGTCGTGGTGCCGAGCCCCTGGAGCCGCTCGATCAGCCCGGGCCCCTTCACCGCGGCGGCCAGGTCGCGCATCGCCGGGAGGTCCTGGCTGGTGCCCCTCAGATTGCGCTCGCCGAGCCGGATGGAGAGTTCCACCGCCTCGAAGGGGCTCCCTCCGGTGGCCTCCCAGCATTCCTCGCAGAACGCGTCCTCGGCCTCCTCGCCCACCTCGTCGCGGACGATCCGTGCCACGGCCGTCGCACTGAGCGGCGCCAGCGTGAAGGGACGGTTCCCCAGGTCGTCGGAGGGGGTGCTGAACGCGGCTGCCTCAAGAGGCAGTTCGGGCCGGAAGGCGACGACGATCAGCAGCGACAGGTCCACGGCCCGGGGCGCGAACGAGGCCAGCCAGGTCAGCGACTCGACATCGGCCCAGTGCAGATCGTCCAGCAGCAGGACCATGGGCGTCTTCATCACCGCGAGGCGCGTCATCACCCAGTCCAGACCGTCCCGCACCCCGGTCGGGTCCGGAACATGGCCGCTCGGCGTGGCGACCAGGCCGAGCGCGGCGGAGACGATGTCGTACCAGCCGCCCAGGAACGTACGCAGCTCCTGTTCGTCCATCGACGCCAGCGCGGGCTGGACCACCTGGCGCACCAGGTGGAAGGCAAGTTCCTGCTCCTTCTCACCGCCCCTGCCCGACAGCACGGTGAACCCCCGCGCGCGGGCGCGGGCCCGGGCCTCGGTCAGGAGGGCCGTCTTGCCCATGCCTCCGGGCCCGGTGAAGGCGAGGAGCCCCCCGCGCGGCGCCTGGGGCACGCCGTCGACGGTGTCCCGCAGGGCGTTCAGCGCCGCGTCGAGGGCCCGGAGCTCCTTGCGGCGCTCGAGCAACGGCCGGGTCTCGGGCATGGGCTGCCGCGGCTCATTCGCCATGTGCCGTACCGCTTCCTGTCGTCGGCCATCGGGAGGCAGCGCGAGCGTACGCCTCCCGATGACCACCGTTCCGGATTCTGGAACGAGCACGACAAAGAAGGGTGAATGACCTGCTAAAGCCGCGTGAAGTGCGGATTCAGCGGGTACCGTGGCTCGAATGGGCACATGCCCCGCTGCCCGGCGAAGCGCCCCCTCACCGCAGGGCCGGGGCCGCGGTGTCCGCGTAGCGCGGCACGGTGCGGGACCAGTAGTAGCAGCCGCGGATCCAGCCGGCCATGCCTTCCACGTAGCCGACGCCCGAAGGGCTCAACTCCGGTTCGATCTCGGCGTAGACCCTCTCGAATTCGCGGATCGTGCGGTTGATCTGCTGGATGGCCAGGGTGACGGCCACCGGCAGGGGACACTGGTGGGCCCGCTGGTAGGCGAGGGCAAGGTTGATCATGCCGCCGGACCGCTGCTCCTTGACCGCGGAGAAGAGGTCGGGGATCCACACCGCCGCGTCGGCCGACAGCCGGCTCAGACGCCGCATCAGCGGGTGATGGAGTTCCCCGGGGGTCAGCTCGCACGGCTGGGCCGCCTCGCACAGCGGGTGGAAGGGCTCGACGCCGGCGGTGAGGGACCGTATCGAGGTGCACAGCCCGGACCGCAGGGGAGAGGGGTGGGTCTGGGCCACCGCCTCGTACAGCAGTCCGTGCACGTACTCACGGCTCTTCGCGGCCCAGCGCGCGGCCTGGGCCGGTGTGCACCGCTCCCGGACCTGCCGGTAGAGGTCGGACAGGGCCGCTCCCAGCGGAGTGCAGGGGGCTGCTCCGTCGCGCAGGATCGCGACGCTCTCGCACAGCATGGGCAGCAACTGGCCGGGCCGGTGCCGGCCGACCTCCTCGGCCCGGTCGTCGAAGACGAACTGGTAGGCGATCTGGCGGGCGACGAGCTGCAGAACGCCGGGGTCCGCGTCAGGGCTGTTGAAGGACGCGAGTTCTGCGGGGCGGGTGTGGGCGATCATGGCCGGGACCCCTGGCTCGTCGCTCAGCCCGGTCGCGTGCAGCCAGTGGTCGACGTCTGCCGCGGCCGCCGCTTCGTGAGGACTGCGCCGGAACGGGAACGGCATGTAGAGGTGAGCGTCGATCAGCTCCCCCAGGGTGGTGGCGGGCATCACCGCCTGCGCGACCGCCGCCCTTTCCTCATGCGTGGTGGACACCGTTGTCACCGTCCTTCCGGGTCTTCTCCGGCCCGGGCGCCGGCGTCGGGGAACCGTGCGCGAGCGCCACCGCGTGCGGCACGGTGCCGCCGGGTGCGTCCGCTCGTGCGGTGCAGATCATCGTCAGCGACCTCGGTCCCAGCGTCGCCCCGGGGCGCGGCGGCGCGACGCGCCCTGCCGGATGCCGCAGCCGCCAGCGGCCGGCGACGGTGGCGAGGGCCACCGTCATCTCGGCCAGGGAGAAGAGGTCGCCGATGCACTTGCGGCTGCCCGCGGCGAACGGGATCAGCGCCCCGTGCGGCCCGGCGGCGGCCTCGCCCTCCAGCCAGCGCTCGGGCAGGAACCGGTCGGGCTCGGGGAAGGACGCCGGGTCGTGGTGCAGGAGATAGGGGCTGTAGAGGACCGTCGTCCCCGGCGGCAGCAGCCGTCCGGCCAGCTCCGTCTCCCGGGTGGTGACCCGCGTGAAGAGCCAGCCGGGCGGGGAGTGGCGCAGCGTCTCGGTGAGGACGGACCGGGTGTAGACCAGACGCGGCAGGTCGTCGACGTCCGGTAACCGGCCGGCGAGCACGGTGTCGACCTCGGCGTGCAGCCGCCGCTCCGCCTCCGGGTGCCGGGCCAGCAGGCTGAAGGCGGAGGCCAGGCACATCGAGGGGCTCTCGGAACCGGTGAGCAGGAGGGACACCAACTGGTCGTGCACCTCCCGGTCGCCGACCGGGACCCCGCCGTCCTCGGCCTCGGCGGCAGCCAGCAGGAGCCCCAGCAGGTCGTCGCGGGGGGCGCCCCGGCGGCGCTCGGCGACGACCGCGTCGATGAGTTCGCGCACCCGCTCCACCGCTCGCCGGTAGCGGCGGTTCGCGGGCGTGGGGAGCCGGAACAGGGCGTCGACCGGAACGACCGTGCGGACGAACAGGCCGCGGACGATGACGGCGAGGCAGTGCCGCACCTCGTCGGCCGCGGCGGGGGAGAGCGAGTCGGACAACAGGAGCCGGCTGATCAGCCGGGTCGTCAGACCCAGCGTGGCCGCACTGACATCGACGCGCTGCCCGCTGCGCCAGTCCCGGCACAGGGACTCCGCCTCCCTGGCCATCACATCCGTCTGTGCGGCGACCCGGGCAGGGCGGAAGGTGGGTTGCAGGAGCCGGCGCTGGCGCCGGTGCTGCGCATGGGGGCAGGTCACGACGCCGTCGCCCATCAGCACCCGCAGCCTCTCGTACTGCGGCCCGCCCTTGTCGAACGTGCGGGTGTCCCGGAGCATCCGGTGCACCAGTTCCGGGTGACACACCATCCACGCCCGCTGGGGGCCCAGGCGTATCTCGACGAGATCGCCGTGCGCGGGAAGAGAATTCAGAAACTCCAGCGGCCGGCGGAACAAGGCGATACCGTGGCCGACGGATGGGAATATGCCTGGAGCAGTACCAACCGTCCATGCCTGTTCCGATTCAGGAACGCAGCCGTTCATCGAATACCACCTGCTTCAGTCGACCAGGGAAAACGGTGACGTTTCACCGACGTGGGGCTTGCCCCATGTCCTGCCCAGTCCAAGCGTGCCGCCGACTTGGTGAACCCTTTCTCCAGGGGGGCGCACGGGTGCACAGGGAAGGCGCTGGGGGAATCACTTCCGATGCACGTCCCGAACACATGGTCTCCTTCCGGCACTCGGACTCGCCGGGGCGTTCCAAGGTCTTTTCCGTATACACGGATCCGAAGCGGAATGCCGTTGTGAGTGACCGGGGCGCGCCAGATACCCGCCAGCCGGCCCGCCCGGTTCGATCACGATCCGGTCGACCGCGATCCCCCGATCCACCATGAACAGCCGCAGCACCCGCTCACCGGGCGCGGACACCGTCACCCGGGCCGTCAGGTTCTCGACGCCCTCCTCCACGTTGCGGGCCCACGTGCTCAGCCGGATCCACGGGGCGCTCGGCTCGGCCCGCCACTCCAGCGGGAGGTCCTCTGTCGCGCGCGGTCCTCGCCGACTACCCACTGTGCGGGGCCACTTGACGGAGCTGATGCCGTCGCGCGCCCCCCGGGGGCGATCGGTAGGTTGGCATCTGCCTCGCCCCCCACGGAAGGTCGACCCGGTGCGCCCACAACGTCTCCGTTCCCCTCTCACCGTCTTCGGCG
>NZ_WWIC01000259.1:0-214 GCF_009872555.1 Streptomyces sp. SID5643 | reverse complement strand
ACCTTGATCATCTTGCCGGTCTCGCGCACACCGGAGATGACGGTGAGGGAGCGGGACACGAGGTCCGCGTACCCGTGCGCGGAGAGCCAGTCCAGGGTGGTGCTGGCGCTGCTCGCACCGTCGACGGACGGCGTGGAGATGATGATCAGCTGGTCGGCGAGGTCCAGCACGCCGCGCATGGCGGAGTACAGCAGACCGGTACCGGAGTCGGTGA
>NZ_WWIC01000258.1:0-271 GCF_009872555.1 Streptomyces sp. SID5643 | reverse complement strand
AGGCTGACCTCGGCCGTGCGGTGGCTCAGACCCACCACCAGGACGCTCATGGGGTCTTCCCAGCGTCGATCGCCGTGTTCGCCGCGCTCGCCGTCTTCGCGGGTGCGACACGCTCGGTCGCCGGACATGCGGACGTGACGCGCTCGGGCGCGACCACCCCTGCGGCAATTTCCCGGGTACAGCCGTTCACGCCGGCATCACCTCGGGAAGATCGCCGCGCTCGCCGGGCTTCGAAGGGCGCGCCGGTACCGGCCCCGCGACGGGGTCGAGG
>NZ_WWIC01000257.1:0-419 GCF_009872555.1 Streptomyces sp. SID5643 | reverse complement strand
CCGAACCCGGAAGCTAAGCCTTACAGCGCCGATGGTACTGCAGGGGGGACCCTGTGGGAGAGTAGGACGCCGCCGAACAATCTTTGGAAGGACCCTTGGTCCCAGCGTTCAGCTGGGACCAAGGGTCCTTTTTGTTTTTGCACTGCGCGCTGGGCACCCGGCTGCGCGAGAATGACTGCGGTACCGAAGACAGGAGTCACCATGTCCACCAACTCTCCCGACGACCGACCGGAGCGCGACCAGCGGCGACGGGAGGGGGACCGGAGCGACCGAAACGACCGCGGCGGTCAGCGCGGGAGCCGCGGCGGAGACCGTGGCGGCTTCCGCCGCGACAACGACCGAGGCGGCAACGACCGTGGTGGCAACGACCGAGGCGGGTTCCGTCGGGACGACCGCGGTGACCGCCCCGCCTTCCGGCG
>NZ_WWIC01000256.1:0-385 GCF_009872555.1 Streptomyces sp. SID5643 | reverse complement strand
GTACCTCACCCGGCTCGATCCGGAAGCCGCGGATCTTGACCTGGTCGTCGGCGCGGCCCAGGTATTGAAGTTCCCCGTCGGTCCGGTGGCGGGCCAGGTCGCCGGTTCGGTACATGCGGGTGCCGGGCGGCCCGAAGGGGTCGGCGACGAAGCGTTCGGCGCTGAGGGCGGGCCGGTTGTGGTAGCCGCGGGCCAGGCCCGCACCGGCCACGTACATCTCTCCCGTCACCCCGGGCGGGGTGGGCTGAAGGGCGTCGTCGAGGACGTACAGCCTCAGGTCGGGGATGGCGGTGCCGATCGGGCTCACGGTCCCGTCGGCGACCGTGGCCGCGTCCAGCACCCGGTGGGTGACGTGCACGGTGGTCTCGGTGATGCCGTACATGTT
>NZ_WWIC01000255.1:0-62856 GCF_009872555.1 Streptomyces sp. SID5643 | reverse complement strand
CGCCCGCAGCCCCGCACCCGGCCACCGCGGCCGCTCCGGCGGGCGATCCCGCCCAGCGGCTCAGCGCGCACGCGGCGGCACCGGACGCGGCCGGAGCCATCAGCCCCGCCGGGGCTCTCGCCCGGCACCCCGTCCCTGCGGCGTCCGAAGTCTCCGACGAGGCCTCCGAGGCCGCCCTGCCGGACACCGTCGCAGCTCCCTCCGGTCTGCCGTGGGGCATCACCGTGCTGGCCGCGGGCCTCGCCGTGGTGAGCTACACGAGCCGTACCGCTCCGGCACCCCCCGACCTCTCCTTCTCCGGTGCCTCCCCGGGTGTGCTGGCGGGCTGGGCGCTGGCCGCCGCCGGCCTGGCCCTGGCCGGTCCGGGCCTGACCCATCTGTGCGGACGGCTGCTCCAGTCGGTCCGCCCCGGCGCCCTGCGGCTCCTGGCCGGCCGCATCCTCATGGCGGAGGCCGTCCGCATCGGGCGCCCCCTGGGCGTCGTCTGCGCGGTCCTGTCCGCCGCCTGGGCCATGGCGCTGCTGCATGCCCCGGACGGGCTCTCGCTGGGGCCGCTCACCACCCTCGGCGTGCTGCTCGTGACCGGGTGCACCACGGCGACGCTCCTCACGGCGGCCGTCGAGGCCCGGCAAGCCCGCGCCGGCACCACGGCCGCCCTGATGCGGCTCGGCGCCCCCGCCACGACGCTGCGCGGCGCCGCCGCCCTCCGCGCGGGCGCGCTGCTCGCCGTCTTCGGTCCGCTCACCCTGACGGTCGCGGAACTGGCGGCGCTCCCCCTGGCGCGCTGAGTCCCGCGGCCGCTGCCAAGCCCGCAGAAAACTCGTACGAAAAAAAACTCCGTACGGCGATGAGTTCCTGACCGGCCCCCGGTCTATCCCCGCGTAACGACACGGACTTGATGGGAGAGACCTCGCATGTACCAGCAGATGATCTTCGTGAACCTGTGCACCGGCGACCTCGGCGCCTCGAAGAAGTTCTTCACGGAGCTGGGCTTCACGATCAACGAGCAGTTCAGCGACGACACGACCGCCTCGGTCGTGATCAGCGAGACCATCGTGGTGATGGTGCACACCAAGGAGAAGTACACGCAGTTCACGAAGAAGGACGTCGTGGACTCGACGAAGACCAGCGAGGTGCTGATCGCGCTGAGCGCCGAGAGCCGCGAGAAGGTCGACGAGCTGGTCGAGAAGGCGGTCGCGGCGGGCGGTTCCGTCTCGGGCGAGACGCAGGACCACGGCTTCATGTACGGCCGCGCCTTCGACGACGTGGACGGCCACACCTTCGAGGTCGTGTGGATGGACCCGGCGGCCGTCCAGGGCTGACGGCGGCTGTGCCAGCATGGGCGAGTGCAGACGATGCCCGCCCATGCGGCCCACCACGACGACCGTGAGATAGAGACCCTGGAAGAGTTCGACGCGACCGTCTCGGCGCGCCGCACCCTCGCCGGATACCGCGTCCAGGCCGTCGACCTGACGGACCGTACGCGCGAACTGCTCACCACGGACACCGCGGGCGCGGTCTTCCTCGGCTGCGCGATGCGCGAGGACGCGGACGCGAAGATCCGGGCCGACGGCGCGCTTGTCTTCCCGCCGTTCCCGGGCCTGCCGTTCGACCCGTACCGCGGCCTGCTCTACTCCCCGGACGAACTCTTCGCGTCGCTGGCCGACGGCTACGAGGCCACGCCCGACGCCCTCGCCTACGCCTGGTTCCAGCGCACCAAGGCCGACCGCGACATCTACGCGTCCATGCTGCGCTCGGTCCACGACGACTCCGTCTCGGACGCGCTCGACGAACTCCTGTCCGGCGCCCGGGTCGTGGGTGTCATGGGCGGCCACGCCATGGCCCGCGGCACCGAGGAGTACGCGGGCGCCGCCCGCCTCGGCCGGGAGCTGGCCCGCGCCGGCTTCACGGTCGCCACCGGTGGCGGGCCGGGCGCGATGGAGGCGGCGAACCTCGGCGCATACGCCGCCCCCTTCGATGACGAGATGCTCACCGAGTCGCTCGAACTCCTCGCCAAGGCACCGCACTTCACCCCGTCGATCACCCAGTGGGCCTCGGCCGCCTTCGAGATACGCGCCCGCCGGCCGCAGGGCGGCCGCTCGGTGGGCATCCCGACCTGGTTCTACGGCCACGAGCCGCCGAACGCCTTCGCCTCCCACATCGCCAAGTACTTCGCCAACGCCACCCGCGAGGACGGCCTGTTGGCCCGGTCCAATGCCGGTGTGGTGTTCCTGCCGGGCGCCGCGGGGACGTTGCAGGAGATCTTCGACAACGCGACACCCAACTACTACGAGTCGCGCGGCGAGCCGACGCCGATGGTGCTGGTGAACCGCGCGCACTGGACGGAGAAGCTGCCCGCGTGGCCGCTGCTCCGGTCGCTGGCCCAGGGCCGCTCGATGGAGGCGCGGATCGCTCTGGTGGACCGTATCGAGGAAGCGCCGGAGGCGTTGAAACGTCTCGGCGGTTAATAAGAAGGCAAAGCAAGTGCTTGCAACCTGCATATGCGTTGACACTACTTATGCAACGCTTATAGACCTGTGAGTCTCCCGGTAGTGCTGATGTCCTGTCAGCACTGCCTCAACCCCCCGCTTGAGCAATCCCGTAAAGGACAAACGTGGCAGTTCTGTCCGTATCCCGCCGCTCACGTGCCGTGCGCGTCCTCGGCGTCGTCTCCGCCTCGGCCGCACTCGCGCTCGGCACCGCCGGCAACGCGCTCGCCTGCGACATCAGCGAGTTCTCCGCCGAGGCGAAGTGCGACGGTGACAAGGGCGTCATCACCGTCACCGACGTCGACCCCGCCGGCATCCCGGCGACGGTCACCGTGTACCTGGAGAACAACGGCGCCGACGTCAAGAAGGTCGGCGAGCAGGAGGTGAAGGGCTCGCGCGAGGGCACCACCATCACCTTCGCCGAGAAGTGGAAGCCGAACTCCGAGTACCGCATCCACGTCAAGGCCGCCGGTTACGTCGACGAGGACATCAAGCCGAACCTCGTCACCCCGGCGACCGCCTGCAAGAAGGAGGAGGAGCCCCCTTCGACTCCCCCGCCGTCGACTCCCCCGGCGACGCCGACCCCGTCGGCCTCCCCCTCCGAGCCCGCCGAGGAGGGCGAGTCCCCGGCTCCGGAGCCGTCGGAGAGCCAGAGCACGCCCGCGGCGGGCAACGTGCCCGCCCCGGCCGGTGACTCCAACCTCGCCGAGACCGGTGCCGACTCCAACACCGGCATCATCGCCGGCATCGCGGCGGCCCTGGTCGTCGTCGGTGGCGGTGCGGTGTTCTTCGGCATGCGCCGTCGCGGCGCGAACAGCGACAGCTGACGCCCGCGGCACACTCCGTGATGTGGCCCGTCCCCCGACCGGGGGCGGGCCACGTCCCGTCTCAGCCGAAGGTGGCCCGCTCCAGCCAGAACTCCAGCAACTCCCGCTCGCCCAGGACCTCCAGCTCCTTGGCGTCGAGCGGCAGCCGGCGGTAGAACGCGAGCAGCACGAAGGTGAGCGGCCCGCGCAGGGCGACCGTGGCCCTCTCGTGGCCCCGGCGCCAGCGGACACCGTCCTCGGTGAGCTCGACGACCCACTCGGCGTTCAGGTCCGGCCCGGTGTCGGTGGCGTGCAGATGGATGCTGCTGCCCGGGCCGACCAGCTCGCCCACCACGTCCTGCGGCTCCGTCCGCTGCACGTACTCCACGATCTGGAGCCATTCGTCGATCGCGTCGGCGGCGACCTCGGGCGCGACGTCGTAGGGCAGCCCGGCGGCCAGAGCGGCGTCGGCGCGGTGCACGGTGATCTCGTGCGTCATCCTGCGGGCCCAGAACCCGGAGCTCTGTATCCCGGCCCAGCCCCACACCGTCGCCTCCGGCCCGGCCTCCCGCAGCGTGGCGACGATCCGCTCGCCCGTCTCGGCCAGCCAGGCGTCCAGCGCGGCGGCGTCACCGACGGCCTCGGGACCGGCCACACCGGGCACCTGCTCTTCGGGTACCTCCTGCGCGGCCCGGGTCCGCACCATCAGCTCCGCCCAGCGCAGCGCGCCACCCGTGTGCCGGACGAGTTCCTCCAGCGACCAGTCCGGGCAGGTCGGCACGGTTGCGGACAGGTCTGCCCCGGACGTCACCACCTGCCGCAACAGGATGATCTGGTGGGCGATTTCGTCGCAGTAGCGGTCGTGCGCGAGTGGCGTCATGCCTCGCACCCTAGGCGGGTACGTTCAGCCGAGCACCACGATTTCCGCGGCGTCGAACTCCACGCCCACCTCGTCCCCGACCTCCGGTGCCGCCCGCAGCGCGCACGCCGCTTCCAGGCGCGGTGCGCCTTCGGCCTGGAGGTGCACGGCGACATGCGTGCCCCGGAAGGTACGCGCGGCCACCGTGCAGCGCAGGCCCGTGTCCGCGGGCACCAGGCGCACCCCGGCGGGCCGCACCAGCAGGGTCCGGGTGCCCTGCGGGGCGCCCTCCGGCACCGGCACCTTGCCCCAGGGCGTGTCGGCGGCCTCCGCCCCGACCGTCGCCTCGACCACGTTCTCGAAGCCGAGGAAGCGGGCGACGAACGCGTCGGCGGGCCGCTGCCACACTTCAAGAGGCGTACCGGACTGGGCGATCCGCCCGTCCCGCATCACCACGACCCGGTCGGCCAGCGCGAAGGCTTCCCCCTGGTCGTGCGTCACGGCGAGCACGGTCGTGCCCAACCTGCCGAACACGTCCCGCAGTTCGACGACCAGCCGCTCCCGCAGCGACCGGTCGAGCTGCCCGAGCGGCTCGTCCAGCATCAGCAGCCGCGGGCTCGGCGCGAGGGCCCGGGCCAGCGCCACCCGCTGCTGCTCCCCGCCGGACAGCATCGCGACGGCCCGTCGGCCCGCGCCCGGCAGGCCCACCAGATCCAGCAACTCCTGCACTCGCTCGGCCTGTTGCCGCTTCGGCTCGCCGTGCATCCGCAGCCCGAAGGCGACGTTCCCGGCCACGTCCCGCTGCGGGAACAGCTGGTGGTCCTGGAACATCAGCCCGACGCCGCGCCGGTGCGCGGGCACACCTGCCTGGTCGCGGCCGTCGAGCACCACCTGCCCACGGTCCAGGGGTTGCAGCCCGGCCACCGCCCGCAGCAGGGTCGACTTGCCGCTGCCGCTGGGCCCGAGCACGCACACGATCTCGTGCTCGGCGACCTCCAGATCGACGGCGTCCAGCACCGCCCGCCCGCCGAAACGGACCGTCGCTCCCCGCAGAGCCAGCAGCATCAGAACTCCCCCGTCCGGTCCGTGCGAAGCCTCTCCAGCACCAGCAGGGCCACGGCGCACACCACCATCAGAATCGTCGAAAGGGCCATCGCCTGGCCGTAGTTGAGGTCACCGGGCCGCCCCAGCAGCCGGGCCACGGCCACCGGCAGCGTCGGGTTGTCGGGCCGTGCGATGAACACCGTCGCGCCGAATTCCCCGAGGGACACGGCGAAGGCGAACCCGGCCGCGATCAGCAGCGCCCGCCGCACCATCGGCAGGTCCACCTCCCGCCACACCCGCCACGGCGAGGCCCCCAGCACGGAGGCCGCCTCCCGCAACCGGACGTCCACGGCCCGCAGCACGGGCAGCATGGTCCGTACGACGAACGGCACCCCGACCAGGGCCTGCGCGAGCGGCACCAGGATCCAGGAGGACCTGAGGTCCAGCGGCGGCTCGTCGAGGGAGATCAGGAACCCGAAGCCGACGGTGACCGCGGACACCCCGAGCGGCAGCATCAGCAGCGCGTCGAAGCCGCGCACGAACCGCCCGGCGTCCCGGCGGGTGAGCGCGACCGCGGCGAGGCCGCCGATCACCACGGCGATGAGCGTGGCGGCGACGGCGTACGACAGGGAGTTGCCGACCGCCTCGATCGGCGGGACCAGGAAGACCCCGCCGTCCTCGCTGGTCAGCGCCCGGTAGTAGCCGAAGCCGGGCGCGCCCAATGACCGCTGCACCAGCACGGCGAGCGGCAGCACGAGCAGCACGGCGACGGTGACGAGCACCGCGCCCAGCAGCGCCCACTGCCCCGCGCCACGCGGCCTGCGCCCGGTCAGGGACGCGTCCACCAGCCGCAGCGCGGCCTCCCGCCGCCGCACGGTCCAGGTGTGCAGGGCGAGGATCGCACCTACGGCGACGAACTGGATGAGGGTCAGCACGGCCGCGGTCGACAGGTCGAAGATCTCCGAGGTCTGCCGGTAGATCTCCACCTCCAGGGTGGAGAAGGTGGGCCCGCCGAGGATCTGCACGACACCGAAGGAGGTGAAGGTGAACAGGAAGACCATCAGAGCGGCGGCGGCCACGGCCGGTCCGAGCGCGGGCAGCGTGACCTGCCGCCAGGCCTTCAGGGGCGACGCCCCGAGCATCCGCGCGGCCTCCTCCTGCCGCGGGTCGAGCTGCGCCCAGAGCCCGCCGACCGTCCGGACGACGACGGCGTAGTTGAAGAAGACGTGCGCGAGCAGGATCGCCCACACGGTGGTGTCCAGCCGCACACCCCACAGTTCGTCGAGCAGCCCGCCCCGCCCGACCAGCGCGAGGAACGCCGTACCGACGACGACCGTCGGCAGCACGAACGGCACGGTCACGACCGCCCGCAGGACCTGCTTGCCCGGGAAGTCGAACCGCGCGAAGACGTACGCGCCGGGGAGCGCGACGATCAGGGTGAGCGCGGTGGAGACGAGCGCCTGCCAGGTGGTGAACCACAGCACGTGCCGGACGTCCGACTGCGCCAGCACCTCCCCGATCCGCCCGAGGTGCCAGGTCCCGTCGGTCTTCAGTCCGCGCGCGACGATCGCGGCGACGGGGTAGGCGAAGAAGACCGCGAAGAACGCGACGGGCGCGGCCAGCAGGCCGAACCGCGCCGCCGCGCCCCGCTTGCGCGCGGCTACTTCAGTACGAGTGAGGTCCACGACTTGACCCACTGGTCACGGTGATCGGCGATCCTGGCCGGGGCCATGGTCTGCGGGTCCTTCGCCTGCGGCCCGTACTTCGCGAACTCCGGCGGCACCTGGGCGCCCCCGGTCACCGGGTACACGAACATGTTGAGCGGCATGTCCTCCTGGAACCTCTTGCTGATGAGGAAGTCGAGGAGCGCCTTGCCGCCCTTGGTGTTCTCGGCGTTGCTGAGCAGCCCCGCGTACTCGACCTGCCGGAAACAGGTGCCCTCGGCAACCCCGGTCGGGGCCGTGTCCGGCCTCGGGTCGGCGAAGACGACCTCGGCGGGCGGCGAGGAGGCGTACGACACGACGAGCGGCCGGTCGCCCTTGGCCTTCTTGCCCCCGGCCGAACCGGAGAACTCCTCGTTGTAGGCCTGCTCCCAGCCGTCGGCGACCTTCACGCCGTTGGCCTTGAGCTTCTTCCAGTAGCCCTCCCAGCCGGTGTCGCCGTACTTCGCGGCGGTGCCGAGCAGGAAGCCGAGCCCTGGTGAGGAGGAGGCGGCGTTCTCGGTCACGAGCAGGTTCTTGTACTGCGGCTTGATCAGGTCGTCGAAGCTCTTCGGCGGCTCCAGCTCGTGGTCGGCGAAGTACTTCTTGTCGTAGTTGACGCAGATGTCGCCGGTGTCGATGGGCGTGACGCGGTGCTTGTCCCGGTCGACGCGGTACGCCGCATCGATCCGCTCCGAGCCCTTCGCCTCGTACGACTGGAAGAGGCCGTTGTCGAGAGCGCGGGACAGCAGGGTGTTGTCGACGCCGAAGAAGACGTCGCCCTGCGGGTTGTCCTTGGTCAGGATGGCCTTGTTCACGGCCTGCCCGGCGTCGCCGTCCTTGAGGACCCGGACCTTGTACCCGGACTGCTTCTCGAAGGCGGCGATGACGTCCTTGGACGCGGCCCACGAGTCGTGGCTGACGAGCGTCACGGTCTTGGAGTCGCCGGACCCCTGGCCGCCGTCGGGCGACCCGCACGCGGCGAGCGTGCCGGCCATGCCGAGCCCGACGGCCGCCGCCGTCAGCCGCTTGATGTTGTTGCCCACTGGATTCCTCCTGGAGTGACCAGGAGAAGACGCGGCCCTGCCCGGGACTTCCGGGGTCCCGGGCAGGGCGCAACAGCTCGAGTGATGACCGATCTCCCTACCCAGAATGACCTGGGCCAGGTTCGGAGGGTCTGCGGCCGTGTGCCGCACTCTCAGCGCTGTGGCGCTCCCCTGTCGGAATATGCAGATGTTCCTACGGCGGTCAGACTACCGTTCGGTGGCAGCGAGCTGACCACACGCCCCGTCGATCTCCTGACCACGGGTGTCCCGGATCGTCACCGGCACACCATGGGCGGCGATGGCCTCCACGAAGGCCTTCTCGTCCTCGGGCCGCGAGGCCGTCCACTTCGACCCGGGCGTCGGGTTCAGCGGAATCAGGTTCACGTGCACGGGCTTGCCCTTGAGCAGCCGCCCGAGCCGGTCACCCCGCCAGGCCTGGTCGTTGATGTCCCGGATCAGGGCATACTCGATGGACAGTCGGCGCCCGGACTTGGCGCTGTACTCGAAGCCGGCGTCCAGCACCTCGCGCACCTTCCACCGCGTGTTCACGGGCACGAGGGTGTCGCGCAGCTCGTCGTCGGGTGCGTGCAGCGAGATCGCCAGACGGCACTTGAAGCCCTCGTCGGCGAACCGGTGGATGGCCGGGACGAGACCGACGGTGGAGACGGTGATGCCGCGCTGGGACAGGCCGAGACCATCGGGCTCGGGGTCGGTGAGCCGCCGGATGGATCCGATGACCCGGTTGTAGTTGGCGAGCGGCTCGCCCATCCCCATGAAGACGATGTTGCTGAGCCGCGCGGGACCGCCGGGGACCTCCCCGTCGCGCAGGGCCCGCATCCCGTCCACGATCTGATGGACGATCTCGGCGGTGGACAGATTCCGGTCGAGCCCCGCCTGACCGGTCGCGCAGAACGGACAGTTCATGCCGCACCCGGCCTGGGAGCTGATGCACATGGTCACCCGGTCCGGGTAGCGCATCAGCACGGACTCGACGAGCGTTCCGTCGAACAGCCGCCACAGCGTCTTGCGGGTGGTGCCCTGGTCGGTGGACAGATGCCGCACGACGGTCATCAGCTCGGGCAGCAGCGCCTCCTGCAGCCGCCCCCGGGCACCGGCCGGAATGTCGGTCCACTGCTCCGGATCATGCGCGTACCGCGCGAAGTAGTGCTGCGAGAGCTGCTTGGCACGAAACGGCTTCTCCCCGACAGCGGCCACGGCCTCCTTGCGCTCGGCAGGAGTGAGATCGGCAAGATGCCGCGGCGGCTTCTTGGCTCCGCGGGGGGCGACGAAAGTGAGTTCTCCGGGTGCAGGCATAACCCTTCCAGTGTGGCAGATCATCGCCAGGAGCCCAGGCCGGAGCGGGGTGGGGGTGGTCACCTCTGGGTGCCGTCTGTCAGCGTTGGCCGGCCTCGGACGGCCCAGGGACGGCCCAGGATCCCTGAGCGGTCACGATCAGCCCAATCATGCGAGGCCGGGCGTCATCCCCCGATGGCGCTCGCGGCCTGTTCCCCCAGTGCCAAGACCATGCCTCCCAGCGCAGAACCTGCAGCTGGTGCAATAGCTTCCATAAGTCGATCCGTCAGCCGACGAAGGCGTCCGCGATCGGGGGCCTCACCGCCGGCTTCCGCCTCAAGCTCTTGGGCGATCTGCTCGACCTCAATCTGCTGATCTTCTTCTAGGCCGTAAGAAGAGATTCCTTGGCGAGCGACCGCAGCGAAGTGCGCGACCCTGGCCAACACCTCGGGATCAATTCCCGAGGTATTATTCTGAGTAAAGTCGGACTGAGTTCCAACTACTACATTCTGCGAACCGTCGATCCTGACATTGAACGTCGGCCCACCACCAGGGGCTGGATTCAAAAATTCTGACACTGGCTTCCCGCTTTCTGCGCAATCCACACCCTTAGGCGTGAGAGACGGTCGAAAGATGTGATCCGATTGATCAACCTGTCCGCCTTGAATAAGCCCGGCCGTCGTCAGATAGGAAACCGCACGCAAAATTTCCTGACCACCGAACGATCGCCCCATATACAGAGCCCGCCCCGAGGATGCAAAGTCCTCTGTACTTTCAGGCCCGTCATCTTCAAGGTAGTAGTCGTACAACCAGCGAATTAGCTCAAGGCGTAGAGAAGCCATCCTGGCAGGGCCATTACTCCTCTTAGCGCGCAACTCGCTGACAAAACTGAGCCCATGTGCAGTGATTTTATAATCGTCGGCCACCGAAGCAAGTTCAATCAAGCCTGCTTGTTGGAGTCGACGTGCAGCAGCACCCCATTGACTGCGCTCGAAATCGGACCAAACGTCTACGGCCCTATCGAGATCGCGATCCGCTCTATCGTGCACGTACTCCAAGATTACGAGATCTTCATTCGCAAGGGACACGAACCGACTGTACCGCTCCTCCGCGTTCCGTGTGGACCCTGGGCGAAAGATCACCGCCATGAGACGCTTTGGCCAAAGCTTGACTCTGCATCAGCGCGTGTGCTTATGAGTATGGCTTACCACCCCACACAGGAGAGGGCATGCCCAACCACATCGGCAAGGCAAGCGTTCGTGAATATCTCTATGTCGACACTCCTCGAGTTCGGACACTTCTCGCTCAACTATCCTTTGGTCTGCCAGAAGAGAGAAAATCAGAGCGAACTCGGCAGTGGACTGCTTCGCTGACCGGCCTCGACGGCCCTCAGCACGACGAGGGCTCACGCGAGCAGGAGGTGCGATCCCTTGCCGATCTTCACGTCGCTATGCTTGAGGATGCGGCCGAATATGCCAAAATGCTATTGGACGTGAGTGATTTCTCCAAAAAACCGAAAAACTGGAATCGAGGACGCATTCATAAGGCGCTCAACCCTGGTTCGTTGATTAGAATCACCGCCCCGACATCCATCATCTATCCAGCCTCATTTGCGGCGTCAGCAACAGCCCTCGACTCCTTGAGCGATGATGACACCTTCTCCCAAGATGTAGGTAAGATCGTCAGAGCCATGTACGGTGAACATCTGACGCTCCGTATTTATCCCTGCGGTGAAGATGATTGGGAATACCAGTACTCAGGTGTGGTATCTGACCCTGGAGGGTACCTCTCCGGAGAAAAGTCGGTTCTATTCTCGCGGCTAGGGGCGGACCCCCAGATGTGGACGACCGTTGCGACAGTCAGCAGGATTCCGGATCGAGATCACACCCCGCCCACCGTTCGTCTCGAACAGGTAATGACGACGCTGCAGCAGGCGCTTGAGAATGAAGAAATGAGCCGCCGAGTCCTGGAAAAAATGATTCAGGAGTCGAGTCGAGCCATGGAGGGGATGGGGCTAAGCGAGGCCCCCACCTGGCCAGCAGTCTCTGTTATCCCCATTGCTGTCTATCGAGAAGTTTCACCCTCAGCTCTCCCTCCTGACTTGGACTCGGATGACTGACCAGGCAGGTTCCGCGCAAGGTCGGCGGAGCGGCTTTGGGCGGGAGCTGCTTTGGGGCGAGTGATCATGGCCCCGTAAGCTTCCGGCGAGTCGGGCAGTCTGTGGACCTGCCCGCTAAAGCACGACGTTGGGGCCATGATCTTAGAGGCTCGCCCCAAGGTGGCTGCCTAAAGCCGTGGAGCCGACCGCCCCAGCCACAGAGGGTGTCTCCCACCTCATGCCCGCAGCCGCCGAGCGCGCCGCCGGGCGCGGCTAGCCGGGGCGTAGACAGGAGGCAGGCCGCGCCGCAGAGGCGGCGCGCGCCCGCGCCGTGCGCGGGCACTTGATGAAGTAGGGAAAGTTGTACCGCACCCATGATCGCGTCGCTCGATCGTGGCCTGTCGGCTCACCGCTCGTCTCGGCTACCGTTCCTTGCATGCCTTCTGCACTGGACACGCCTCAGGGAGCGGCCGAACTCGCCGAGTCTCTGCTTCCCCAGCTCGGGAATCGCTGGCTGCACACTCAGGCTGTGGCCGCTCGGGCGCGTGAGGCTTCCGCGGCTGTGTCCGAGGCTGACCGGGATCTCCTCGTCGCCGCAGCGTGGCTGCATGACATCGGTTACGCCCCCGAGCTTCGCGAGACCGGGTTCCATCCCCTCGACGGTGCCCGTCACCTGGAAGCACTGGGTGCGCCGGCGCGTCTGGTGCGGCTGGTCGCTCACCACTCCGGGGCCGTGTACGAAGCAGAGCAGCGCGGTCTGTCGGCAGAGCTGGCCGTCTACGAGCGGGAAGACTCCCCCGTCCTGGACGCGCTGATCTTCGCCGACATGACGACCGGCCCCGCCGGACAGTCCTTCCCCTTCGACACGCGCATCGACGAGATCCTCGTCCGCTACGAGCCGGGCAGCGAGGTGCACAACGCGATCAGCAAGGCGCGTCCATACCTCCAGGCCGCCGTCGAGCGAACCCTCGACCGAATGGCCGCTCAGCCGATGTAGGGCTCGGTCCGGTCGGCCAGGCCGTGATCGATCCGCATGCGCATCGACGGGTGGATGTTCAGCTCGTCCAGCCTGCCCGGATCGACGAACGCCACTTCCTTGCTCTCGCTGCTCGTCCGCAGCTGGCCGCCGACGATGCGGGCGTGGAAGCAGATCGAGAACTGCTGGCGGACCTCGCCGTCGTCGTACGCCATGACGTGCCCAGGGTTCGTGTAGATACCGACCAGGCCGGTCACCTCGACGTCGAAGCCGGTCTCTTCCCTGGTCTCGCGTACAGCCGCGTCGGGCGCTGACTCGCCCAGGTCGATGCCGCCTCCGGGCAGGGCCCACAGATCGTTGTCTGTCTTGTGGATCAGCAGGACCTCACCGGCCTCGTTGCGGGCCACGGCGGTCACGGAGGGGACGAGGCTGTTCGCCTTCGGGGCGTTCGGATCGTTGAAGTAGTCGACGCGTGCCATGCGTTCAGCGTCGCACGTCGGGAGCCGGTTATGCCTTCCGGCCCTGGTCCCATGCGTAGTCGAAGCTGCGCATGTAGTGCCGGAACGTCCGTGCTCCCGGCAGGTACTTGAAGTGCATCACGGGGTTCTGTCCGGCGGGAGCTCCGAGCACGTGGGGGTTCACCAGCACGTCGTCGTCGAACCGGTAGATCGAGTTGTAGAGGATCGTGTCGTGCAGCCGGATCTCTACGCCGGGTGTCGACATGGCGGGCTGCAGGTACCGACGAGTTATCCGCGCTCGGGCCGCCAGGTCGTCGCCGATGCCCTCCTCCTCGCCACGCTGGCGCACGGCCTCGGAATCCGGGTCGCCCAGCAGGATGCGGACCTGGGCGCCGGCCTTCGCCTTCTCGGCCAACTGGTCCGGCAGGTCCGGGTGACTGTCGAAGAGGAACAGTCCCGCGTACACCAGGATGTCGACCTGGTCCGTCGCCTTCTCGATCAGGGAGGACCACAGCGGGGCAGGGACGGCACCGCGGTGCGGATAGTACGTGATCAGCTCCGACGCGCTCGCCTTCTCGGCCTGCTTCTCGACTGACGGCCACACGTAGACCTCGTCGACCCCCAGGAAGCTCGCGGCCTTCCAGCGGTGCCCCCGGTGCGGAGTCCGGTTGGTGGTGATCCAGCGCTCGACGCTCTTGGGATCGACTCCGACGTGCTCGGCGACGGACTGGATCGTCTCGCCCTTCGCCGAAATCGCAGCCCTCAGACGCTCGTTCGCCATGGTGTTCCCTCCTAGGGACCCGCAGGGACGTTTTGACGGTAACTCAGACGTCCCTAAACGTCCATACGGGCCGTGATGCGTCCACCCCCTGTCGCGGTCTCCTGATCTCACCGACGGGACGTCGGCCAAGAACTCACCGCAGCAGGAGACAAGACGATGCGTCAGATTCCCGTGGACACCTCCGCCGCGACCGTGATGGTCGCCAAGACCCCGCAGCCCAAGGTCAAGGACCGCCGTACCGGTGAGATCGCCATGGACGTCGAGTCCGGCGCGAAGCTGATGACGGTCGACGTGATGTTCGCCGCCAACGACGAGGTGGAGATCCTCTCCATCACCGTCCCCGAACCGGGCATCTCCGGTGAGCTGACCATGGGCACGCCGGTCGCGCTCACGGGCCTGATCGCACGGCCGTGGGAGAACGACTTCAACGGTCAGAAGCGGCACGGCATCGCCTTCCGCGCGGTCGCCGTCACCTCGCTGGCCGCCGCTGCCTCGAACTCGAAGGCGGCCTGACGATGACCGCCTTCACGGTCGCTCTGGTGCTGGTCGTCGCCGCTGCGGGTCTCCTGCGGTGGCGGCGCCCCGCCTGGTACTGGATGACCTTCGGCGTCACCCTCGCCTCGCTGCGGGTCCTGGTCCGCTATGCCTCCGTCATGGACGCCTGTGGCCTGACGGTCCCGCCCCCGCGCTGGCGCCTGGCTCTGGCCCGGATCGCCAACCGGCCCGTGCCGGACACCCGCCCGCCGCGCATCCTGCGCTTCCGGCCGACCCGTACCGGCCTGGTCCTGCGTCTGGGACTGCGCCCCGGTCAGGACGCCTTCGACGTCGCCGCCGCCTCGGACCGGCTGCGCCACTCCTTCTCCATGTACGGGGTCACCTCGCGTGAGGTGCGCTCGGGTGTCGTGGAAGTGCGGATGACCGGCTACGACGTCCTCAAGCGGGTGCAGATGCCCTCCAAAGTCGACACCCGCCCCATGCGGGTTCCCGTAGCCCTGCGCGAGGACGGCTCTGTGCACTACCGCGACTACCGTGCCGTTCCGCACGCCCTCACCCTCGGCGCCACCGAGTCGGGCAAGTCCGTCTACCAACGCAACCTGGTCGCCGGGCTCGCCCCGATGGACGTCGCCCTGGTCGGCATCGACTGCAAACAGGGGGTGGAGCTGTTCCCGCTGGCCCGCCGGTTCTCCGCCCTCGCCGACAACCCCGACACCGCCGCCGACCTCCTCGACGCGCTCGTGTCCCGCATGGAAGGCGTCTATCAACTCATCCGGGCTGAGCAGCGCATCACCTCCGGCGTGCCCGACGCCGAGATAGCCGCCGACGTCTGGGACCTGCCCGACGACATCCGCCCCGTCCCGGTCGTGGTCCTGGTCGACGAGGTCGCCGAACTCGCCCTGTTCGCCAGCAAGGAGGAGGAGAAGCGCCGCGACCGCATCATCACCGCACTGGTCCGCCTCGCCCAGCTCGGCCGTGCGGCCGGCATCTACCTGGAGATCTGCGGACAGCGCTTCGGCTCCGAACTCGGCAAGGGCATCACGATGCTCCGCGCCCAGCTCACCGGCCGCACCGCCCACCGCGTCAACGACGAAACAAGCGCCAACATGGCCTTCGGCGACATCTCCCCGGACGCCGTCCTAGCCGCCGTCCAGATCCCCGCCGAGACACGCGGGCTGGCCATCGCCGGGGACTCCACCGGAGGCTGGCACCGCATCCGCGCCCCGCACACATCGCTCCGCCAGGCCGTGAACACCTGCAACCGGTACGCCGACCGCACCCCGGCCCTGCCCGAACTGGCCCCCTTCCGGCCCGAGCTGGTCAGTTCCTCCGAGGTCCCGGCGCCGCTGTCCAAGACGGCTGCCGTCACGGCCTGAGTTCCCCCCGCCCAACGGTCGGTGCGACCGCCTTTCGCGCCAGGTCCCTACCCCTGCCATGTCTGATGAAGGGAGAACCCCCGCCATGTGCCCCGACTGCGAGGACTTCGCCCGCACGGTCCTGCTCCTGGGCCAGCTCGCCCTCTACGCCGACACGACCGGCGCTGACCTCGAATTCGTGGACGCCGTCAGCCCTTCCCTGGCCGCCTCACTCCCCGAACCGCCGACCGGGGAGGAGTCCTGATGGCCGCCCGTCACAGCCTGCGCGTCGACGCCGTCCTGGTCCAGGCCGTCATCGCCGGAGCCCTGTCCTTCGCCCACCTGCACGACCTGGCCGCCGCTGCCGGACAGGACGGCTGGAAGGCCTGGGCCTACCCGGTCAGCGTCGACCTGCTCCTGGTCGCCGCCTGGCGACGACTCCGCAGTGAGGGCCCGTCCCGGCTGGCCTGGTGCTGGTTCCTCATCGCCCTGTTCGCCTCGCTCGGCGCCAACGTCGCCACCGCCGGATTCCTCGACCTGGCCGACCCACCCGCGCTGCTCCGCCTCGGCATCGCCGGATGGCCCGCTCTCGCCTTCCTCGGCGGAACCCTCCTCGCACACTCCGGCGACCACCGGATCCCGGATGCCTCGGCACTCGCCGCGGCCCCGGAACCCGATCTCGCCGACGACCGCGAACCGGCCCCCGAAGCCGCTCCGGACCCGGAGCCCGCCCCGGCCCCGGTGGAGGAGCCGCCGGCACTTCTGCCCGCCGACCCGGCGCCCGCGATCCCCGCCGTCCTCATCGACCACGCCCGCAAGGTCGCCGCCGACTACCGCGACCGCACCGGCGCCCCGATCGACACCGAGACCCTGCGCGCCCGACTCGGCGTCCCGCCCCACCTCGCCGACGCCATCGCCGCCCAGCTCGCCTGACCCGGAAGGAGAACCATCCGCCATGCCCGCCCGCGACCACTTCCACTCCGTGATGCGGATCGGCCCCGTGCAGATCGGCACCCACCGTGACCGCCACGGCCAGACCAAGTACGCCGCCGTCTGCACCGCTGACCGCTGCGGCTGGTCCGCCGACTACTCCAGCCAGAGTGCCGCCCAGCTCGCCGCCCGCACCCATCGCTGCCGCGTCCGCTAGGAGACACCGCCGTGCAGGTCCCCCTCTGGTTCGCCCTCGCCGTCGTCGGCTACCTCGGCGTCAAGTTCCTCCGCCCGCCCTGGTGGCTCGTCGCCGTCCTCCTCCTCGGCGGATACCTCCTCGCCGACAGCGTCCTGGCCCCCGCCATCGACACCGCCCTCAGCAAGTAGTCCCGAAGGGAGAACCGCCATGCTCCGCCCGAAGATCCCCACCATGCCCAGCCCGACCGGACTCATCACCCCGCCCACCGTCGTCGAGCCGACCACCGTGGTCCAGCACCACCCGACGCCCGCTCCTGCGCCGACCGCGTCGACCCGCCCGACGATCCAGCTCACCCCCGGTACAGCCCTCGCCCTGGTGGGTGCTGGTACGGCCGTGGTCCTGGTCGTCGGCGCCGTCCTGGTCTCGATGCTCCTGGCCGTCGCCGTCACCGGCGCGTCCGTCGCCGTCTGCGCCGTGGTGATTCGTTCGCTCATCTCCTCGCAGCACCGTCGCTGAACGGTCCCAGGGGCGACGCACAAGCCGCCAAGCACGCCGCCGCTCCTGGGACCGGGTTCCGTCAGCCAACCGCCATCGCCAAGGAGCAACGCCATGGACTTGCACATAGCCGCGAGCATCGTGCCGTTACTGGGCTGGGCCGTGCACGGCGGCATCCTCACCCGTCGTCTCGCCTGCGCCCGCCGCGACCCGCTCACCGGCCTGCACACCCGCGCCGGATGGACCGCCCGCGCCGAACACCTCATCCGCCGGCACCCGAACGCGGCCGTGCTCCTGGTCGACCTCGACCACTTCAAGACCCTCAACGACACCCACGGCCACGCCGCCGGGGACGCCGCCCTCGTCGCCACCGCCGACCGGCTGCGCACCTGGTGCGGACACAACGGCACCGCTGGCCGCCTGGGCGGGGACGAATTCGTCGCCGTGATCCGGGACCTGGCCGCCGCCGACCTCGACGCGCTCACGACAGCGCTGCACCGGCCGCTGCCCTATGACGGGACGTCTCTCCCGCTGGCCGCCTCAGTCGGCCTCTGCCCTGTGGCGGAGCTGCCGGTGCCCCTCCTGACGGACGCCCTCGCCGCTGCCGACGCCGCCATGTACGCGGCCAAGGGCCGCACCCGCCGGGGCTTCCACACCACTCGCTGAGAGGCCGCCGGGTGGCGCACAAGCCGCCAAGCACGCCGCCACCCGGGGCCGTTCCTTCCAACCGCAATCGAAAGGAACCACCATCATGGCCCACCACAGCTCGCCCCCGTCGAGGATCTGCCCGGCCTGCGACGGCTTCGCCTCCGCCGCCGTCACCCTCGGCGGCCGCGACCACCGTGGCCACCTGCGCACCATCACCGCCCACTGCCCGGCCTGCAACGGCCTCGGCGTCACCCGCACCCGCCTTGACCGGGAGGGTGCCCGTGCCTGAGCAGCTGCTCGACCGTGCCACCCTCGGCGACCTGCTGAGGGTGGCTTCGGCCTCTGACTACCACCGCTGGCACGAGCAGATCCGCCGCACCGGCGGCTGTGCCGACCCCATCCACCTGACCGGCTGGGTCCTGCACAAGGACAAGACGACCGGCGAAACACTGCACCACTACTCCACCGAGGAGGAACCGGGCGGACGACTCCGCCTCGCCTGCGGCAACCGCCGGGCTTCCCGCTGCCCGTCCTGCGCTTGGACGTACGCGGGTGACACCTACCACCTCATACGCGCCGGGCTCGCCGGGGACGACCGCCGCGACATCCCTGCCACCGTCCGCGACCATCCCCGCGTCTTCGCCACCCTCACCCCACCCTCCTTCGGCCGCGTGCACAACCGCCCGGACCGAGGCGTCTGCCGATGCGGCACCCGCCACGCCCCCGAAGATCCCGCCCTCGGTACGGCCCTCGACCCGGAGACGTACGACTACGCGGGCACGGTGCTGTTCAACAACCACGCCGGACAGCTCTGGCAACGCTTCACGAATCGGCTCCGCCGGGAAGTCGCCGCCCGCGCCGGCCTCTCTCAGCGCGAGTTGAAGGCATCGGCCCGGCTGTCGTACGGCAAGGTCGCGGAGTTCCAGAAGCGGGGTGCGCTGCACTTCCACGCCGTGATCCGCCTCGACGGACCGGACGGCCCTGGCTCCCCGCCGCCGACCTGGGCCACGGTCGATCTCCTCTCCGACGCGATCCGGGCCGCTGCCGCGCACTCCTACACTTCGGTCTCCGTCCCGGCAGTCGCCGACCAACCGGCCCGGACCTTCCGCTGGGGCCGACAGCTCGACGTCCGGCCGATCAGGGCCTTCGGGGACGGCTCCGACATCACGGAACAGGCCGTCGCCTCCTACGTCGCCAAGTACGCCACCAAGGCCGCCGAGAACACGGGCACCCTCGACCGCCGCATCGGTGAACTGTCCGAACTCGACCGCCACGGCGTCCCGGACCACACCCGACGCCTCATCGAGGCGTGCAAGCTACTCGACCCGCTGTACCCGGACCGGCGCCTGTGGGCCTGGGCTCACATGCTCGGCTTCCGCGGCCACTTCTCCTCGAAGTCCCGCCGCTACTCGACCACCCTCGGCGCCCTCCGCCAGGCCCGCGCCGACTACCGCGCCGCACAGGAGCGCGCCGCTCTCGGCCTCGACGACCAGGAGCCGGACACCATCCTGGTCCTCGCCGACTGGCAGTACGCGGGCCATGGCCACACCCCGGGCGAATCCGTCCTGGCCGCCACCATCGCCCGCGGTCTCCAACTCAACCGCCAAACCGCCCGCGAAGCCCTGCAAGACCTGCCCCTGGAAGGAGTCGCCGCATGACCGTCCGCACCCTTCCTGAGCGGTACCTGACCCCGGCCGACGTCGCCGAGCTGCTCGGAGTGCCGGTCGAGACGCTGTATCAGTGGCGGCGGAAGCGCACAGGTCCTCCCGCCTTCCGCGTCGGCCGGCACCTGCGCTACGACCCCGCGCGGCTTCGCCAGTGGGTCGACGGTCTGACCGAGGTGGCCGCCTGATGCCCGGCCACGTGCAGGATCGCTGGTACAAGACCGAGACGGGGCCGGACGGCAAGCCGGTGAAGGTGAAGACCGACCGCTACGGCAGCGGCCTCCGCTACCGGGCGCGGTACGTCGGGCCGGACGGCACAGAGAAGAGCCGGTCCTTCCCCGACCGTCAGAAGCGCAAGGCGGAGGAGTGGCTGGCCGAGACGGCGGCCGACATGTCACGTGGTCAGTACGTCGACCCCAAGGCCGCCCGGATGACCTTCCAGCAGTACGCGGAACGTTGGATCACCGGGCAGACGACCGATCTGAACACGCGCATCGGAGTGGAGACCCGGCTTCGGCGGCACGCCTTCCCCCGCATCGGGGCGCGTCCGCTCGGATCCTTCCGGCCGGTCCACATCCGCGAGTTCGTGCGTGATCTGGAGATCGACTCGACGATAGGTGGTAGTTACGCCCGCAACATCTACGCCAACGTCCGCGCGGTCCTGTCGGCCGCCGTGGATGACGGCCACCTCGCCCGGAATCCGTGCTCGGCGGCATCGGTCCGCCCGCCGGCCGTCTCGGCCTCTCGGGTCATGCCCTGGCTCCCGTCCCAGGTGCGCGCGGTCCGCGACGCTCTGCCGGAGAGATACCGGGCCATGGTGTCAGTGGGCAGCGGCTGCGGTCTCCGCCAGGGCGAGATCATCGGCCTGTCCGAGGACTCCGTGCACCTCGACGGCGACACGCTGCGGGTCACCACTCAGGTCAAGCTGATCCGGGGTGTTGCGGTCTTCGCCCCTCCCAAGGGCAACAAGGAGCGGGACGTTCCCCTCCCGTCCTCGGTGGCCTCCGCCCTGCGCCGGCACATGGAGCGTCATCCGCCCGTGGGTATCAAGCTGCCGTGGGGCAGGCCGGACGGCCCGCTCACCGAGCGGCGCCTGATCTTCACGAACACGGTCGGCGGCATCGTCTGGCGAAGCAACTTCAACTTCCACGAGTGGAAGCGTGCTCTCGCCGCGGCCGGCCTCATCCCGACGCCGGAAGCCGGGAAGCCGTACGCCTCAGCCCGGCAGCACGGGATGCATGCCCTTCGCCACTTCTACGCCTCGGTCCTCCTGGACGCGGGCGAGAGCATCAAGGCCGTGAGCGAGTACCTCGGCCACGCCGATCCGGCGATGACCCTGCGGGTGTACGCCCACCTGATGCCCAGCAGCAGCGAGCGGGCCCGCCGCGCTCTGGACGACGTCTTCGGCACGGCCCAGGAGCCTTGACGGCCCCGAGACGGCCCACCGGCTACGAGACGGCCCCCTGCTGGCGACAAAACCGCTGGTAGGGGGCTTCTTCATGCCCGTAGGAGATCAGTTCTCCGGGCTTCGGCATAACCCTCCCAGTGTCGCAGATCAACTCGGGGGGCCCAGGCCGGAGGGGGGTGGGCGTGGTCACCTGTGGGTGCGACGAAGCGCTCGACCGGGACACCGGTCGAGCGCTTCTGTGTTGGTCTGAGGTGGGGGTATCACCAGCGCGTTGATCTTGTCGTTTCTCCAACGGGGAGACCCGACACCACGCCTGCGCTCTTCACCGGCCCGGCCCGACGCCCTACTCCCCCATCCCCTCCAGCCGGTCCTTGAGGAGCTGCTCGTTGCGTGGGAGTTCCTTGCGGACCTGGGGGCGTACGACGAGTGGGACCAGGACCTTTCCCATGCCGTGGCCCTCGAAGTCGACGTCGATCGTGACGTGGGAGCGCCGGCCCTCGTCGAACGGTTCGACCTCGCCGTGCACCTGCGCCCGGACGGGGCCGTCGACGCCGCGCATGCCCCAGCTGTGCGGCGGGTCGTACTCGGTGACCTCCATGGTCATCGGCATGACCCGACGGCCGATGTGCCGGGTCACCCGGACCTGGGTGCCGATGCCGACGGGCCCCTCGTCGAGGCGCTCCGCGGACACGGCGCTCAGCTGCCACTCCGGCATGCGCTGGGTGTCCATGACGTACTGGTAGACCTCCTCCGGACGGCGGTCGACGTCGATGCTCTCTCGGATGATGGCCATGATGGCCTCCTTGGAAGGCTTCGGGAGACTTTGGGAGGCTTTGGGAGGTACCTCTGAATCGTCCCACCTCGGGCCCGCGGGCGTCTTCCCAGGACGACAGCGAGCCCCTGCCCATCAGGGCAGGGGCTCACCGGCGGAGCTCGTTCCTCAGCCCGACCCGACGAACAGCACGAGCAGCAGCCACACCACCGGAGCCGTGGGCAGCAGCGAGTCGAGCCGGTCCATGATGCCGCCGTGGCCCGGCAGCAGCGTGCCCATGTCCTTGATGCCGAGGTCCCGCTTGATCATGGACTCGCCGAGGTCGCCGAGCGTGGCGGTGACCGCGACGGCGAGACCCAGCACCAGTCCCTGCCACCAGGCACCGTCGTCGATGAGGAACTGCATGCACAGCGCCCCCGCGACCATGGCGAAGGAGACCGCGCCGAGCAGGCCCTCACGGGTCTTGCCGGGGCTGATGCGCGGAGCGAGCTTGTGCCGGCCGAACCGCCAGCCGACGGCGTAGGCACCGGTGTCGCTGACGACCGTGAGCAGCAGGAAGGTGAGCACCCGCTGCGGCCCGTCGTCCGCGGTCAGCATCATCGCGACGAAGGTCGCGAGGAACGGCACGTAGAACGCCGCGAAGACGCCCGCGGTGACGTCCCGCAGATAGCCCTCGGGCGGTTCGGTCATGCGCCAGACCAGGACGGCCAGTGCCGTGAGCGCCATCGCCACCCACGCGCCCTCGGCGCCCCGGACGTACCCGGCGACGACCATCGCGGCGCCGCCGAGCGCGAGCGGCACGAGGGGCGCCCGGATGCCCTTGCGTTCCTCCAGCCGCTTGGTCAGCTCCCACAGGCCCACGACCACGGCCACCGCGACGACACCGACGAACAGGGCCTTGACGATGAACAGCGACGCGACGATCACGGCACCGAGCCCGACACCGACCCCTATCGCGGCACTCAGGTCGCGGCCCGCGCTCTTCTTCGGCGGCTTGGGCGCCGGCTGCGAGGCGTCGGGCATGGGCTCCGGATTCGTGTCGTTTCGGACCGGGGCGCCGCTCAGCCGAGCAGCCCCCCGGTCGTCATCCTGGTTTCCGCCGAAGTCGGTCACGTCGGGCACGATGGGCATGGGGCGAGTCTGAGGCGCTTCATACGCATCGTATGCGGGACCCGCCGGAGCGGCCCCTTGGACGTGCCCGTGGCCCGGACCCCGGACGTGCCCGTGACCATGCCCTTGGTCGGTGGGCCCCCGGTACCCGGCCTGTGGCGGCGCCCCCCAGGAAGAGTCGTTCATCAGACCTCGAGCAGCTCCGCTTCCTTGTGCTTCAGGAGCTCGTCCACCTGCGCGACGTACTTCGCGGTGGTGTCGTCGAGCTCCTTCTCCGCACGGCGGCCCTCGTCCTCGCCGACCTCGCCGTCCTTGATCAGCTTGTCGATGGCTTCCTTGGCCTTGCGGCGCACGGAGCGGATCGAGATCTTCGCGTCCTCGCCCTTGCCCTTGGCGACCTTGATGTACTCGCGGCGGCGCTCCTCGGTGAGCTCGGGGAACACCACCCGGATGATGTTGCCGTCGTTGCTCGGGTTGACGCCCAGGTCGGAGTCTCGGATCGCCTGCTCGATGTTGCGCAGCGCGCTCTTGTCGAACGGGGTCACCACGGCCATGCGCGGCTCCGGCACCGAGAACGAGGCCAGCTGGTTGATCGGGGTCGGCGCACCGTAGTAGTCGGCCACGATCTTGTTGAACATCGCCGGGTGCGCACGGCCGGTGCGGATCGCGGCGAAGTCCTCCTTGGCGACCACGACGGCCTTCTCCATCTTCTCCTCGGCCTCGAGGAGGGTCTCTTCGATCACCACTTGCTCCTGCGTGTCTTGAGTAGGCCCGGCTGCGGTTCCATGTGGGCGGCGGCCGGCTGCGTCGCGTCTTCTTCTGAACGGTTCCCGACCGGCGGGACATTGTCCATCCCCCGGCCCGGCTCCGTCCCGTCCGTCCCCCGGACGGGGTGGTTCTCGGGTCTCAGTCCCGGCTGCCGGGGTCCCCCACCAGCGTGCCGATCTTCTCACCCTTGACGGCGCGCGCGATGTTGCCCTCCGCCAGCAGCTCGAAGACCACGATCGGGAGCTTGTTGTCGCGGCAAAGCGTCACCGCCGTGGCGTCGGCGACCTTCAGGTCGCGCGTGATGACCTCGCCGTAGCCGAGGTGGTCGAACTTCACCGCGTCCGGGTTGGTCTTCGGGTCGGAGTCGTAGACCCCGTCCACGCCGTTCTTGCCCATGAGCAGCGCCTCGGCGTCGATCTCCAGGGCGCGCTGGGCGGCGGTGGTGTCGGTGGAGAAGTACGGCATGCCCATCCCGGCGCCGAAGATGACCACGCGGCCCTTCTCCAGGTGCCGTACGGCGCGCAGCGGGATGTACGGCTCGGCGACCTGCCCCATGGTGATCGCGGTCTGCACGCGGCAGTCCACGCCCACCTTCTCCAGGAAGTCCTGGAGGGCGAGGCAGTTCATGACGGTGCCGAGCATGCCCATGTAGTCGGAGCGGGCCCGGTCCATGCCGCGCTGCTGCAGTTCGGCGCCGCGGAAGAAGTTTCCGCCGCCGATGACGACCGCGATCTGCGCACCGTCGCGCACGACGGCCGCGATCTCGCGGGCGATCTTGTGCACCACGTCGGGGTCGACGCCCAGGCCGCCGCCACCGGAGAAGGCCTCTCCGGACAGCTTCAGCAGAAACCGGCCGCGCACTTTGCCGTCGTCGCTCTTCTGGGCCTTGGTGGTCATGGGGGATCCCGCCTCTTTCACGTGTTGCACATACCAAGAAGGCCATTGCCGGTGGGGCGTGTTTCGCATCCCATACGGCAATGGCCTCCTTGTCAGATCTGCTGTCGTCCGCCACTCATGTGACGGCGTACGCGGACGACTGCTGTCGACCCTATAGGGGTCGGGCGTCGAGCGCGGTACGGACTCAGATGCCGACCTTGATGCGCGTGAAGCGCTTCAGGGTGACACCGGCCTCGTCCAGGATCTTCTGGACGGACTTCTTGTTGTCGAGCGCGTACGGCTGGCCGAGCAGCGTGGCGTCCTTGAAGAAGCCGTTGAGGCGCCCCTCGACGATCTTCGGCAGGGCGGCCTCGGGCTTGCCCTCGGCGCGGGTGGTCTCCTCGGCGACACGGCGCTCGGACTCGACGACCTCGGCCGGCACGTCCTCCTTGGAGAGGTACTTCGGCGCGAAGGCGGCGATGTGCTGGGCGACACCCTTGGCGATCTCCGCGTTCGGCTTGTCCAGCTCCACGAGGACACCGATCTGCGGGGGCAGGTCGGGCATCGTGCGGTGCATGTACGCCGTCACGTAGCCGTCGGCGAACTGCGCGAAACGGTCCAGGACGATCTTCTCGCCCAGGTTGGCGTTGGCCTCGTCGACGAACGCCTGGACGGTCTTGCCGGCCTCGATCTCGGAGGCGAGCAGGGCCTCCAGGTCGGCCGGGGAGGTCTTGGCGACGTGCTCGGCGATGGTGTTGGCCACGGCCTGGAACTTCTCGCCCTTGGCGACGAAGTCCGTCTCGCACTTCAGCTCGACGATGACACCGGAGGAGTTGTCGTCGGCGATGATCGAGACGACGGCACCGTTCTCGGCGGAACGGCCCTCGCGCTTGGCGACGCCCTTCTGGCCCTTGATGCGGAGCGCCTCGACGGCCTTCTCGACGTTGCCCTCGGCCTCGTCCAGCGCCTTCTTGCAGTCCATCATGCCGGCGCCCGTGAGCTCACGGAGCTTCTTGACGTCGGCGGCGGTGTAGTTCGCCATGAGTCTGTGAATCTCTCTCGAAGTCTGGAAGATCGAAGATCTGCGGTGCGCTCCCCATGGAGCCGGGGAGTCCTGTCCTGCCGCTGACCTACGGGTGAACGGCGGGAGCGGACTTCACACCGCGCCGAAGGCGCTGGTGATGCAGTACCGCTCCCGCCGTCAACTCGGACTGACGGGTCAGGCCTGCTCGGCCTCGGCCGGCTTCTCGCCCTCGGCCGGCTTCTCGGCCTCGGCGGCGGGGGCCTCGGCCGGCTTCTCGGCCTCGGCGGCCGGAGCGGCCTCGGCGGCGGGGGCGGCCTCGTCGGCCTTCTTCTCGCCCTCGAGCAGGTCGCGCTCCCACTCGGCGAGCGGCTCGCCGGCGGCCTTCTCGCCCTTGCCCTCGGTGGCGACACCGCTGCGGGCGATGAGGCCCTCGGCGACGGCGTCGGCGATGACGCGGGTGAGCAGGGTGACGGAGCGGATCGCGTCGTCGTTGCCCGGGATCTTGTAGTCGACCTCGTCGGGGTCGCAGTTGGTGTCGAGGATCGCGACGACCGGGATGTTCAGCTTCCGGGCCTCACCAACGGCGATGTGCTCCTTCTTGGTGTCCACGATCCAGACGGCGCTGGGCACCTTCTGCATCTCGCGGATACCGCCGAGGGTCTTCTCCAGCTTGGCCTTCTCGCGCGAGAGCACGAGAAGCTCCTTCTTGGTCAGACCGGACGCGGCAACGTCCTCGAAGTCGATCTGCTCGAGCTCCTTGAGGCGCTGCAGACGCTTGTAGACGGTCGAGAAGTTGGTGAGCATGCCGCCCAGCCAGCGCTGGTTGACGTAAGGCATGCCGACGCGGGTGGCCTGCTCGGCGATGGCCTCCTGCGCCTGCTTCTTCGTGCCGACGAACATGACCGTGCCGCCGTGGGCGACGGTCTCCTTGACGAACTCGTAGGCGCGGTCGATGTACGACAGCGACTGGAGCAGGTCGATGATGTAGATGCCGTTGCGCTCCGTGAAGATGAAGCGCTTCATCTTCGGGTTCCAACGACGGGTCTGGTGACCGAAGTGGACGCCGCTCTCCAGCAGCTCCCGCATCGTGACGACGGCCATGGCCGTATCTCCTTGAATTTCTCGGTTGTGCCGCGGATGCCGGACGGCTTCCGCGCCTGACGCCCACTGCGCGCCGTTCCACGAGGGACCGAGGGGCGCTGATACGGGCCCGTTGCGGGGTTCGTATCGGGGCGTGCGAAGTCGACCCGATGGCTCGGGTCGCCACCAGAAGTGTACGGGACCCGCGGGGTGCCGGGTGACGCCGTTGTCCACAACCGCGCAGCCGCCCACAGCCGTGAGCGGCGGCACCCGCACTCCGGGACGCTTTCCGCATGCGAGCGAACCGATGTGTGCGCGTCTGCGCACGCCTGATCCTGCTGCTGATCGTCACGGCGACGGCCCTGCTGGCCCCACCCCCACCGCTGTTCGCGGCGGGCGCCCCTCCCGCGGAGGCCGACGTGCCGGCGACGGCCCGCACCTGGCCCGTCGGCCTGCGCCCCCGGGTCCTGCGGGGCTGGGAGCCCCCGGCGACGCCCTACGGGCCGGGCCACCGGGGCGTGGACCTGGCGGCGCACGCGGGCACACCGGTTCGAGCGGTGACCGCGGGCCGGGTCTCCTTCGCGGGCCGGGTGGCCGGCAAGCAAGTCGTCTCGGTGGACCTCACGGGAACGGGCGATCCGCCCTTGCGCACGACGTACGAACCGGTGACGGCGGCGGTCGAGAAGGGCGAGGAGGTGGAACCGGGTGAGGTGATCGGCACGGTGGACGCGAGCGGCTCGCACTGCTCGGCGGCCCCGTGCGTCCACTGGGGGCTGCGCCGCGGCGACGTGTACCTGAACCCGCTGTCACTGCTGCCGCCGTGGCTCCTGCACCGGGGGCCGTCACGGCTGCTTCCGGTGCCGGGCACCGCGCCGCCCCGCTGAGGGCACCCGCTCAGGTTTCGGCCCTGTAAGCCCCGAAACCCCGCCCGGCCCGGCCCCGTCAGCCCCGCACACCCCGCAGAGCCATGGAGACCGCCGCATCGACGATGGCGGCCGGCTCCTCCGCCGCGCCCAGCTCGATCCTGCGCACGGCCGCGTCCACGACCCCCTGCAACAGCATCGCCGCCAGCCGGGGCTGGGCGTGCCCCAGCTCGCCCAGAGCCTCGACGATCATCGCGACCAGCCCGCCGTGCGCCGCCCGGATCTTCTCCCGCGCCCCGGCGTCGAGCTCACTGGCGGAGATCGCCACCACGGCCCGGTGCCGCCGGTCCCCGACCAGCTCCAGCTGCCGGCGCACATACGCCTCGACCTTGGCCTCGGCCGTCTCCGCCCGCTCCATCGCCGCCGACACGTCCGCCGCCCAGACCGGGAAGTCGACCTCGCACAGCTCCTCGACCACGGCCGCCCGCGACCGGAAGTACTCATAGACGGACGACCGCGCGAGGCCCGTCCGCTCGGCGAGGGCCGGGAAGGTCAGTGCCTCCGTACCGCCCTCGGACAACAAGGAACGAGCCGCGTCCAGCAGGGCGGCTCGCTGCATCGACCGGTGCTCGGCCACGGAGGCCGCTCGAATCCTTGGCACGTCAACACTCTACGGACGCGCCCCGCCGTTCGGGAGTGGCTGACGCCGACCTGAGGGCATCCGGCCTGGTCAGCGGCCGAAGCTCGCCAGCTTCGCTCTCAGTTGCAGCACCGACTTGGTGTGGATCTGGCTGACCCGGCTCTCGGTCACACCCAGCACGTTCCCGATCTCGGCCAGGGTGAGTCCCTCGTAGTAGTACAGCGTGACCACGGTCTTCTCCCGGTCCTGCAGCGTGTTGATCGCCCTGGCCAGGAACCTCCTCAGCTCCCGGTCCTCGGCGACCTCGACGGGGTTGTCGGCGGCGGTGTCCTCCAGCGTGTCCATCACGCTGAGCCCGTCGCCGCCCTCACCGCTCCCGTGCAGCAGCTCCTCCAGGGCCACCACGTTGGCCAGCGACAACTGACTGAACACCGCGTGGAGTTCCTCGACGGCGATGCCCATCTCACAGGCCACCTCGCCCTCGCTCGGGGTCCGCCGCAGCCGCGCCTCCAGCGTGGCGTACGCCCGCTCCACGTTGCGCGCCTTCTGGCGCACCGAGCGGGGGATCCAGTCCAGTGCCCGGAGTTCGTCGATCATCGCGCCGCGGATCCGGGTGATCGCGTACGTCTCGAACTTGATCTCGCGGTCGATGTCGAACTTCTCGATCGCGTCGATCAGTCCGAACACCCCGGACGAGACGAAGTCCGCCTGCTCGACGTTGGACGGCAGGCCCACACTGACCCGTCCCGCGACGTACTTCACGAGGGGCGAGTAGTGCAGGATCAGCTGCTCCCGCAGCCGCTCGTCCCCCGTCGCCTTGTACGACCGCCACAGCTCGTCGAGCGTCGAGGGAGCGGGCGGCCGCACGCTGCCACCGTCACGGGCGGCTGGGGGGATGGCCGCCCGGTCGGACCCGGAGGTGTGCTGGGGCATTCGTCGCCTTGTGCCGTTCTGCTGCGGAGTGGTGCTGCTGAGGTGAGCTGTCTGTCTGATGTCGAGTTGCCTGTCCGTGTCGGGATCCTCGTGAGCGTAGCGTGACTGCGGCGTCGCGGTGCGCGAAGGAAGGAGGCCGAGACGGACGTGGAAACGTTCCCGAGGACGTCCCGCGAGGGCCTCGCGACGGCCCGGTGTGATCACCCGAAGGCCTCAACTGGGCGCATTTCCAAGGGGTGTAGGGGTTCCCCCGGACGGCCGAACAGCCACGGTCAACCCGGCCCGCGACCGCCGCGGACCGACATCACCGCCTGGCGTGTCAACTTCCAGCCGTCGCCGTGTCGTTCGACGTAACCGAGTGCTCGGAGTTCGTACAGTCTCGCGATCGCGTCGTCCTGGGCGGTCTGTGCGGAGCGGGCGATCTCCTCCGGCCGGGCCGCCCCGCGCCCGGGCAGTGCGGCGAGCACCTGCCGGGCGGCCGGTTCCAGCAGGTCCCGGGGCAGGACGGGGCCGCGCCGGTCGGGGGCCAGTTCTCCCATGTCACCGACCAGTTCGACGACGTCCGCGACGTCGGTGACCAGGACGGCCTCTCCGCGCAGCAGATCGTGCACTCCGGCGGAGAGCCCGCTGGTGGCGGGGCCCGGCACGCCCATCGTGTGCCGGCCGAGGCGCTGTGCCGCCCGCGCGGTGACCAGGGACCCGCTGCGGTGGGCGGCCTCGACGACGACCGTGCCGCGGGTGAGCGCGGCGATCACCCTGTTGCGCAGGATGAACCGGCTCGGTGTCGGATGATCGCCGGGCGGCAACTCGCCGATCACCAGTCCCTGTTCGGCGATCCTGCTGATCAGCCGGGTGTGGCCGCGCGGGTAGGGCCGGTCGACGCCGCAGGCGAGGACGGCGACGGTGGCGCCGCCGGCTCCGAGCGCTCCGCGGTGGGCGGCGCCGTCGACTCCGTAGGCGCCGCCGGACACCACGACCCAGCCCTGCTCGGCGAGGCCGGCGGCGAGGGTCGCGGCCATGTGGGCCCCGTACTCGGTGCAGGCCCGGGCGCCGACCACGGCGACCGATCTCAACGCCCACATCCGCAGACCGGGCCGCCCGCGCACCCACAGCCCCAGGGGCCGGGCATCCCCGAGATCGTCGAGCTGCCCCGGCCACTCCGCGTCCCCGGGCGACACGAACCGCACTCCGGCGTCCCGGGCGGCCTCCAGGTCCCGGCGCGGCCGGGCTGCCCGCGCCCTGGCCACCAGCCCGGCCCACCGCGTCCCGCTCGCACCCGGCAGAGGGGCCCCGCCCTGCCCGAGCCGCCGCACCACTTCCGCGACACCGAGCTCCCGCACCCACCGCCCGCCGGTCTCGTCGCCGGGCTCGATGACCCGGGTGAGCAGGACCCGGGCGAGCAGCTCGCCGCCGGGTTCGCCGTCGACGCTCATGTCAGCGCCCCGATGGCCATGGGGACGCCTCGCGGCACTCCGGTGCGCAGCTGGAGCGCGAGGGCGACGTCCGTGGCGTCGGGCCGGTCGTGGCCGACCAGGTCGGCGACGGTCCAGGCGACCCGCAGGACACGATCGAGACCGCGGGCGGTCAGGACGCCCCGCTCCAGGTTCCGCTCGGCCTCGTCCATCGCGCCGGGCACGGCGTACCAGCGGCTGCGCAGCTCACGGCCGGGCACCTCGCTGTTCGTGCACCAGGGGGTGCCGGCGAGGCGGTCCGAGGCCCGTTCGCGGGCCGCTCTCACCCGGTCGGCGACCGTCGCGGACGACTCACCCCTGGCGCCGGATGCGGTCAGCTGGGTTCGGGTGACGCGGTCCACCTCGACCCGCAGGTCGACCCGGTCCAGCAGCGGGCCTGAGAGCCTGGCCTGGTAGCGGCGGACGGCCGAGGGCGGGCACTCGCACAGGTCGTCGCGCTGCGAGAACCGGCCGCACGGGCAGGGGTTGGCCGCGAGCACCATGAGGAACTTCGCCGGGAAGCGCACGACTCCCGCACTGCGCGCGATCACGACATGCCCCGCCTCCAGGGGCTGCCGCAGCGCGTCCAGGGCCTGGCTGCTGAATTCCGGCGTCTCGTCCAGGAACAGCACCCCGCGATGGGACAGGGACACCGCGCCGGGCCGCGCGATGCCCGGTCCTCCGCCGACGAGTGCCTGCATGGTGGCCGAGTGGTGCGGGGCGCAGTAGGGCGCGACGTCGATCAGCGGCTTGCCCGGGGGCAACAGACCCGCCACCGAGTGGACCGCGGTGACCTCCAGCGACTCCTGCCGGCCGAGCCGGGGCAGGATGGCCGGCAGCCGCTCGGCGAGCATCGTCTTGCCGGCGCCTGGCGGTCCTTCGAGGAAGAGGTGGTGCCCGCCGGCCGCGGCCACCTCCACCGCCGTGCGCGCCGAGGTCTGTCCGACGACGTCCGCAAGGTCATGGCCGTGGTCGTGCTGGGCCGCGCCGACGCCGTGCATGCCCGTGGCCGCGCCGGTCCCCGGCATGCGCAGCCCGGCGAGCAGGGGGTCCGGGCGGCCCTGCTCGTCCGGTTCCTCCTCGGGCACCGGTTCGTCGGCCAGGACGGCGATCAGCTGCCGCAGGCTGCGGACGCCCAGCACCGACACGCCGGTCACGAGGGACGCCTCGGCGGCGGCGCACTCCGGCACCACCACCTGCTCGTACCCCGCACCGGCCGCGGCGAGGACCGCCGGCAGCACTCCCCGGACCGGCCGGACCCGGCCGTCCAGCCCGAGTTCGCCGATCATCACGATGTCGGCGAGGACTCGCGGGTCGATGCGCTCCGCCGCACCGAGGACCGCCGCCGCGACGGCCAGGTCGAAGCCGCTGCCGGACTTCGGCACCGAGGCCGGGCTCAGGCCGACGGTGAGCTTCTTCTGCGGCCACGCCGCGCCCGAGTTGACGACCGCGGCGCGCACTCGGTCCCGGCTCTCCGTGAGGCTCTTGTCGGGCAGTCCCACCAGCGTGAACGCCGCGACGCCGGGTTCCAGATCGGCCTGGACCTCGACGACCACGCCCTCGACGCCCACCAGCGCCACCGAACACGTACGGGCGAATGCCATTCAGGCCACCCCCCGCACATGCTCGACCAGGGCGGCGCCGCGGGCCGGCAGCAGGACCCCCACCACGTCGATGCGGACTCCCCCGGGCGGGGCGCCTCCATGTGTCTGGATCCACCGCTCGGCCAGATCCCGCAGCCGCCCCGCCTTCTGCGGCGTCACGGCCGCCATCGGATGCTCGAAGGGGCCCTCCCGGCGGGTCTTCACCTCGCAGACGACCAGGACGTCCCCGTCCCTGGCCACGATGTCGATCTCGCCGGTGCGGCCGGAGCGCCAGTTGCGCTCCAGAACCGTCAGACCGGCCTCGGTCAGCCGCCGCGCGGCCAGACCCTCCCCGTACTTGCCCATGGCGCTGCGTGCCAGATGTGCGGTCATGTCGGCACCACCTCCGGTGCCAACGATCACGCAGCCACGACCAAGGAGTTGATCTTGGTGGGTTACTCAGCGGTTGTGGACAACCCCGTCACCCGCTCGGCATCTCCAGGTCGCTCTTGTTCAGCTCCTCGATGTTCACGTCCTTGAACGTGAGGACCCGGACCTGCTTCACGAAGCGGGCCGGCCGATACATGTCCCAGACCCAGGCATCCGCCATGGACACCTCGAAGAACACCTCACCCTGGACCGAGTGCACCTGCATCTCGTAATCATTGGTCAGGTAGAAGCGCCGCTCGGTCTCGATCACGTATTTGAACAGACCGACGACATCGCGGTACTCCCGGTAGAGCTTCAGCTCCATCTCGGTCTCGTACTTCTCGAGGTCCTCGGCGCTCATGGCATGTTCCCCTTCAGCCGTGCGATCCCCCCATTGTGCGCCAGACCCGTGAGCCCCTAGACGATTTCCGGGTCAAGGATCACAGGCCTGGCCGGGGGACCTTCGTCGAGCAGCGTGCGCAGCAGCCCGGCGAGTCTGGTCGGATACACCGTCTCATGTGCCCGGCTCAGTTCCGGACACGTCCACCAGCGCGCTCCGGCGACACTGCGCCGTTCCAGCTCGGTCAGTCCGGTGGCGGCCACCGTCGTACGGTCCGTGCGGGCCAGGAAGTACCACTCGTCCTGGTCCCAGCGGCGTCCGGCGAACGGAAAGGAGCACCTCCGCCGCCACAGCACCGGCCCGAGCTCGACCTCGGTGATGCCCGTCTCCTCGGCGAGTTCCCGCAGGGCGGCCTGTTCACGGGTCTCGTCGCCCTCCACCCCGCCGCCGGGGGTGAACCACCAGTCGTCGGCCGGATCGTCCGGCTCATGGCCGTGCAGCAGCAGGATGCGGTCCCGGGGGTCGAGCAGCACGACCCGGGCGACCTTGCGCAACCCGCCCTCGTAGGTGTCCCGGCCCGTCCCCACGGCCTCAGCGGGCACCTGCGGGCTCCGCTTCCCCCCGGCGGGCCCGGGCGGTCCCGGCGCGCTTGGCGATGTGCCCGTAGGCGCCGCCGCCCAGGACGAGCACGGCGCCGGCGATCACGAGGAGCGTGATCGTCCGCAGCGGACCGGGCGAGGAGAGCGCGCCGAGCGGCTCGAAGCCGGCGGGGCGCTCCAGCATGCCCTTCATCGGCCACACGACGGAGTCGACACGGGCGTCCACGGCAGAGCGCGCCACCGTGCCGCTGGCGGCGTCGGTCAGGTGGGCCGTGGAGTCCACGGAATTGCCGCGCTCGTCGCCGAGCAGGAAGAGCCGGCCCTTGGGGACGGTCACGGTCGGGAAGTTGCTCATCTCGGCCGGAGTGCCCTGGGGCAGGTACGTTTCGTCGATCTCCTTGCCGTTGACCTTCAGCCTGCCGTCCTGGCAGCAGGAGACCGTGTCGCCGCCGACGGCGACCACGCGCTTGACCATGGGCGCGTTGGCCCAGGTCGCGTCCTTGAAGACCACGACGTCACCGCGGCGCACCTCGCCGCCGTCGACGCGCTGCGCCAGGATCCGGTCGCCCGCGTCGATCGTCGGTGTCATCGAACTGGTGGGGACGGTGTACGGCCGGTAGACCACCGCGCCCCAGGCGAACCCGCCCAGGAACAGCACGAGGCCCAGTGCGACGGCCAGCCCGGACAGTCGCTGTCCGGTCCGGCTGCCCACCGGGCCCGTCCCTGAGCCGCCGCTGCGCGGGGCCGTGTGCGTCGTGCTCTCGCCACCCATGGGTCCGCACCCTACCCGGGGGTACCGGCCGCGGTCAGCCCATGGTCGGGATCACTGCTTCCGGCGACGCCAGAGCACCACCGGCACCACGCCGAGGAGCGCGATCCCCTGCGGTGCGACCGGCAGGCCCGCCGCGTTCGGCTGGGCGCTGAGGCCGGACTGGTCGAAGGTGTCCGGCACCGGCAGGGTGTCCCAGCGGTTGATCGGCCAGGCGACGACGACGGCGCGTCCGACGACCTCCTTCACCGGGACCATGCCGTGGTGCTTGTCGGCCTGCTGGTAGCGGGAGTCCCGCGAGTTCTGCCGGTGGTCGCCCATGACCCAGATGAAGCCCTTGGGGACCTTCACCTTGAACTGGCCGCCCTGGTCGTCGACGCTGCACGGCGTGTTGCCCGCGTAGACGTACGACCGCTCGTCCAGCGCCTTGCCGTTGACCGTGAGCGGGCCGGTGCCCTTGCACTCGACGGTGTCGCCGCCGACGCCGATGACGCGCTTGATGAGGTCCTTCTCCTCCGAGGACGGCATGAGGCCGATCCAGCTGAGGAAGGTCTGCAGGGCGTTCGGGTCCGTGGTCGGCTCGCCCGCCAGCCACTTGTCCGGGTCGTGGAAGACGACGACCTCGCCGCGCTCGGGCTCGGAGCCGAACCAGGGGGTGAGTTTGTCGACCAGGACGCGGTCGCCCTGCTGGAGGGTGTTCTGCATCGAGTCGGAGGGGATGGAGAACGCCTGCACCAGGAAGGTCTTGATCAGCAGCGCCAGTACCAGCGCGATACCGATCAGGATGGGCAGCTCCTTCCAGAAGGAGCGCGGCTTCTTCGGTGTCCGGGCCGGTCCGCCCGGCCCCTGGTCCTCGGCTGTCGTGTGTTCGCCCGTCACCCTGCCGTCCTCGGCTGCCCCGGAGTCACTCCCGGAGGTCACGGCGCTGTCCGCGGCCGGAACGGCGGATTCCGCGGGGCGTCCGCGGTGCTCCTCGCCGTCGTGTCCGGACCGTGCGCCAACCGCCACATCCCCCACGCCAACTCCTCACTGTGTGCCGCCGCCTGCCCCATACGCGGCGCAGGCCCACCACTCCCATAACGAGCGGGAGTTCCGCAGGGGTCGGGAGCTGGATCGTTCCGTTCGAATCGTAGGAGGCAACCCTATGCGACAGTTCGGGAGCAGCGGTCGACCCGGTGGCCGAGTCGGACACGGAGGCATACGTGTTCGGTTCCTCCAGCATGTTCCAGTGCCCGAAAGGCCAGGCGATGACCATGGCGCGGCCCACCACCTCGTCCTCGGAGACGGTGCCCCCGTAGTCGGTGTCCTGGTGGGCGCGGGAGTCCGCGGAGTTGTTGCGGTGGTCGCCCATCACCCACAGCCGCCCCTGGGGGACGGTGATGTCGAACGGCGTGTCGGACGGCGCGATGCCGGGATACAGGTAGTCCTCGATCAGCGGGACGCCGTTCACGGTCACGCGCCCCTGCGTGTCGCAGCATCTGACGCGGTCACCGCCGACGCCGACGACCCGTTTGATGAGGTCCTTCTCGTTCTCGGACGGCAGCAGGCCGATGAAGGTGAGCCCTTCCTTGACCTGTTTGATGACGACGGGGTCCGACTTCTGTGTGGTGGGCTGCTCGTCCTGGAGCCAGCCTCCGGGGTCCTTGAAGACGACGACGTCCCCGCGCTGCGGCTTCGAGCCGAACCACGGGGTGAGCTTGTCGACCAGGACGCGGTCGCCGATCTGGATCGTCTGTTCCATGGAGCCGGACGGGATGACGAACGCCTGTACGAGGAACGTCTTCAGTACGAGCGCTATCAGGACGGCGACGCCCACGAGGAGCGGTATCTCCTTCACGGCACCGCGCCTGCGGCGCCGTTTCACCTTGCGCTGGAGCTTGCGCCGCTCGGCGCGCGTCCGGCCACTGGAGGCGCCGGCGGCGCGCCGGGCGCCGGTGGGAAGCAGGTTCTCCGCGGGGCTGGCGGGGACGCCGCGCGGTTTGCCGCGGTTACCCATGGGCGCCCGCCCTTCCGGCGGCGGGCACGCGCGCGTAGGCGTCGGGGCGGTGCAGCCGGGTGGCGTGGCGGAAGGGCCAGACGATCCAGTCGGCGCGTCCGACGACGTCGCCGACGGGGATCATGCCGCCGCCGGGCGAGCCGAGGTGGTCGCGGGAGTCGCTGGAGTCGCTGCGGTGGTCGCCGAGGACGAAGAGGGTGCCGCCGGGCACGACGACGTCGAAGGGCACCGTGGACGGGCTGTCGCCGGGATACAGGAAGCCCGACTCGTCGACCGGCCGGCCGTTCACCTGGATCCTCCCCTCCCTGTCGCAGCAGACCACGCGGTCTCCCCCGACACCGACAACGCGCTTGATGTAGTCCGCTTGCCCGAAGTACCCGGTCCCGTCGAACACGACGATGTCTCCCCGCTGCGGCACAGCATCGAAACGGTACGCCAACTTATTTACGAGAACCCGGTCCCCGATCCTCAATCCCTGCTCCATGGATCCGCTGGGGATCTGGAACGGGCGCAGCACGAAGGTACTGAGCAGCAGCAGGAACAGCAGGCAGACGAGCAGGGTGAGGGTGATCCGGCCGCCCGGGACCCAGGAGCCGATACCCGACACCAACGCGAAACGCGACCGGTCCTCCGACCCTGCGGCCTCCGAGGTCGTTTCCTCGGATGCGGAAGGGCGGGAGGAGCGGTCGCGCTCCGTCGGCTGTGCTTCGGTGTCCATCGGAGCCAGATGCTATCCGGCCCCGGTGTGAACCCCGGAGAGCGCTCAGCTCTCGCGCTTCTCCTTGATCTTCGCGGCCTTGCCGCGCAGCTCGCGCAGGTAGTACAGCTTGGCGCGACGGACGTCACCCTTGGTGACGAGCTCGATCTTCTCCACGATCGGGGTGTGCACCGGGAAGGTGCGCTCGACGCCGACGGAGAAGGAGACCTTGCGGACCGTGAAGGTCTCGCGCACGCCGGAGCCCTGGCGGCGGATCACAACGCCCTTGAACTGCTGCACACGGGAGCGGTTGCCCTCGATGACGCGGACGTGGACGTTGACGGTGTCGCCCGGGCGGAAGGCGGGGACGTCGCTGCGCAGCGACGCGGAGTCGACGGTGTCGAGCAGGTGAGACATGAGTCTGCTTTCCTCGCTGATGCCACAGGTCATCAACGGAAACTAGGTGTTTCGGATCAGGGGTGTGCGGGTCGGGGCGGACGTCGTCTCCCCCTGTGGCAGGGGCGCACGCCGGACGGACGCACAACAGCTGGCTATTCTTCCACGCCGTCGGTCCTGCGCCAAAATCGGCCGTACGGCTCCCCCGCCGGATCCGGCTCCCAGCCGAGGATGGAGAGCATCTCGCGGTCCTTCTTGTCGAAGGCCTTGGGGTCGCACCGCTCGATGAGGTCGGGCCGGTGGGCGGTCGTGCGCTTCAGGGCCTCGTCGCGGCGCCAGCGGGCGATCTTGCCGTGGTGGCCGCTGAGCAGCACGTCGGGGATGTCCCGGCCGCGCCACTCGGGGGGCTTGGTGTAGACGGGCCCCTCCAGCAGGCTCGCCATCGCGCCGGGCGCGAAGGAGTCGTCCCGGTGGGACTCGGCGTTGCCCAGGACCCCGGGCAGCAGCCGAGCCACGGCCTCCGTGACGACGAGGACGGCCGCCTCGCCGCCGGCCAGGACGTAGTCGCCGATGGACACCTCGTAGACCGGCATCCGTGTCGCGTACTCGTCGACGACACGGCGGTCGATGCCCTCGTAGCGGGCCGGGGTGAAGATCAGCCAGGGGCGCTCGGAGAGCTGGACGGCCAGTTCCTGGGTGAAGGGGCGGCCGCTGGGCGTGGGCACGATGAGGGCGGGCGCCCGGGAGCCGGTCTCGTAGCCGTCGGCCAGCACGGAGTCCAGCGCGTCCCCCCACGGCCCGGTCTTCATGACCATGCCGGGGCCACCGCCGTACGGGGTGTCGTCGACGGTGTTGTGGCGGTCGTAGGTCCAGGAGCGCAGGTCGTGGACGTGCACGTCGAGCTGTCCACGCGCGCGTGCCTTGCCGACGAGGGAGACGTTCAGCGGTTCCAGGTACTCGGGAAAGATCGTGACGACGTCGAGGCGCATTACGACTCGTCCCGGCTGGAGGCGATCTCCGCGCGGTCGTCGATCAGTCCCGGCGGCGGGGTGATGACGGCCTTCTGCTCCTCCAGGTCGATCTCCCTGACGATCTTCTCGACGAAGGGGATCATCACCTCGCTGCCGTCGGGGCGCTCCACGATGAACAGGTCCTGGGTGGGCAGGTGCGAGATCTCCGTGATCCGGCCGACCTCGGTGCCGTCGGCGGTGACCACGTCGAGGTCGATGAGCTGGTGGTCGTAGTACTCGTCCTCGCCCTCGGGCAGTTCCTCCGGGTCGACCTCGGCGATCAGGAGGGTGTTACGCAGGGCCTCGGCGCCGCTGCGGTCGCTGACGCCCTCGAAGCGCAGCAGGAGGCGGCCGCTGTGGACGCGGCCCGTCTCGATGGTGAGCGGTCCCGCGGAGGCGGGATCCGTGGTGAGTACGGCGCCCGGGCCGAGCCTCAGCTCCGGCTCGTCGGTCCGCACCTCGACGGTGACCTCACCCTTGATGCCATGGGCACGGCCGATCCGTGCGACTACCAGCTGCACGTGTCCAATCTCCTGTCATACGACTGCGGGCCGGGGACGGCCCTGTGGCCGTCCCCGGCCCGAGCCGGTGCTGCTGCGAAAGCGTCAGCGGACGTGGTCCACGTCGACGAGGTCGACGCGGACGCCGCGACCGCCGATGGCGCCCACGACGGTACGCAGGGCGCGTGCGGTGCGGCCGTTGCGGCCGATCACCTTGCCGAGGTCGTCCGGGTGGACCCGGACCTCGAGCACACGGCCGCGGCGCAGGTTGCGCGAGGCGACCTGCACATCGTCAGGGTTGTCGACGATGCCCTTCACGAGGTGCTCGAGAGCCTCCTCGAGCATGCTCAGGCCTCGGTCGAAGCGGACTCGGCGGCGGCCTCGTCCTTCTTCTCAGCCTTCTTCTTCTGGGTGATGGCCTCACCCTTGCCCTCGTCCTCGCCGCCGATGGCCTCGAAGGACGGACGCGCGGCCTTCTCCGGCTGCGTCAGCAGCGGAGCCGGGGCGGGCTCGCCCTTGAACTTCTGCCAGTCGCCGGTCTTCTTGAGGATGGCCATCACGGGCTCGGTCGGCTGCGCGCCGACACCGAGCCAGTACGCCACACGCTCGGCGTCGACCTCGATCACCGACGGGTTGTACGTCGGGTGGTACTTGCCGATCTCCTCGATGGCCCGGCCGTCACGGCGGGTACGGGAGTCGGCGACGACGATGCGGTAGTGAGGCGAACGGATCTTGCCCAGACGCTTCAGCTTGATCTTGACTGCCACGGGAGTGGGTTCTCCTGGTTTTGACGTGGTTGGGCACGGCGGAAATGCCGCGTGGGGTTGCGGTACCCGAGTGCCCGATGGACGCGTCAGCCGGAGGCGAGAGGGTTCCTGTGCGGCTGTCGAGTACAGCTAGCCATTGTGCCACACCCTGGAGGTCGCTCCGGGCCGGGGGCCTGCGCCGGTGTGCGGGCACACCGAGGGCGCACCCGGCGTGAAGGTGGGGCACGACGGGTGCGCGACACGGTCCGAGCCCTGCGCCGACGACCGGCAGCCACGAGATGCCGGTGGGGGCGTCAGCTCGCTACCGCTCCCACGACGTCCGGGATCCGGAACGGCTTGCCGCAGCCGCCGCAGACGATCGGGGCCTGCGCGAGGACCGACGGGACGACCCGGACGTTGCGACCGCAGTCGCAGACCGCCTTGACGCGGACGCCACCGCCGGAGGAGCCGTGCCGGGCGGCCGGGCCCCGGAAGGTGCGGGAGGTGTCGGAGGAGGTGGCCGCGGTGTGGGCCTTCAGGGCGCGCTGGAGCCGCTCCATCGTCGGCCGGTAGCGGCGTTTGGCCTCGGGGGTGAGCGTGACCAGGGAGAAGCCGCTGCTGGGATGCGGTTCCTCGGGGTGGTCCAGGCCCAGCTCCTCGGCGATCGCGAGGAATCTGCGGTTGTGGTAGCGGCCGGCACGGGAGGTGTCGCGGACGCCGCGCGAGGCGGCGATGCCATGGACTGCCTCATGGAGCAGTCGCTCGAAGGAGAGCTCGTGACCGCACGCGGACGACGACTCCCCGATCAGGGACTCTGGCGCGGCAAGGTCGGGCAGCTCGGGGTGGTACCGCTGAATGTCGGCCCACGCCTGTGCCAGCTCTGCGGCGAGAACAGGTGGTGTCTGTGTCGTGCTCACGTAATGACAACGAGCCGGGGTGCCTCAGTGTTCCGATTCCGGGCCATCCCAAATAATTTGCACGTACCCGTCAGTTGCCTCTGATGCGTCCTGACGAGGGCGGGTGCGCTGATCTGTGGAGAAGGCTCGCAGCTCACCACAAGGTGGTGCGTAGCCCCGCGTACGCCCCGGCGCGTAGGCCAACCGCACGCGCCGGGGTAGCAGAGGTCCGCGGACACGCAAGAGGCGTTTCGGCCGCCCGGAGTCCTGCTCGGTAAGCGCGTGCGACGACCGCGACGTTACCGGGCGCGTCATCGGCGTCCGGCACCGACCCGTCCTCGGCGACCAGACACCGTACGGTCGCGGCGACTCGGCCTCCCGGCGAGGTACGGCTCGGGGATCAGCAGCGGGGCGGGAAATCGTCCGCGGGGAGTGAGCGGGCGCCTCGGCCATGACGGGACGACACCGGCCCAGGTTGCCGGAATGTGAAATCTCGCCATAGGCACATGACAACTCACAAGCCCTGCCGCATTCCACTGGACGACAGGTCGAGGGGGGAGTTTCCTGGCATACGGGGGTAGTGCGAGCGCACTGTCACGGGGGCCATGGAATCGGGCAAGAGGCAACTCTCGGCGGATTGGGGCGCTTTCTTATGACACCTACGCTCGTGCGGCAGCACCTGCCTCACGCGGGGGCCGCACCCCGCGTGGACCTGCGTGCACGCGCGCGTGACTGGTCCGAGATCCAGGAGCGGATGCTCGTACCGCTCTATGAGGCCGTCTACGAGCGACTGGAAGTGGGTCCTGCCACGCGGCTGCTCGGCCTCGGCTGCGGTTCCGGACTCTCCCTGCTGATGGCTGCCGCCCGGGGAGCGGCGGTCACCGGTGTCGACGCTTCCCCCGAAAGAATGGCCCTGGCACGGGAACGGCTGCTGCCCGGGACGCCCGGTGCGCGGACGGCTCCGGAGGCCCGGCTGGTCGACGGCACGCCCCGGGACACCGCGGTGCCGGGCGCCCCCGGGTACACCCTGGTGACCGCCTTCGAGCCGATCGGCTGCCTGGCGGGCGACTCGGAGGGGCTGGGCGGGCTGCTCGCGGAGGCGACGCCGCTCACCCAGCGCGGTGCGGCCGTGGTGCTGGCCGGCTGGGGTCCGCCGGAGCGCTGCGCCACGGCGTCCGTGATGCGGGTGGCCACGAAGCTGGCTGAGCCGCTGCGCACCTCGGGCAGCTGGCGTCCCGCCCGCCGTGACGACCTGGAGGACGTCGCCCAGCGGGCCGGACTCAGGCCGGACGGTTCGGGGCGGGTGGCGTGCCCCTTCGGCTACGCCGATGTGGACAGCGCGGTGCGCGGCCTGAAGTCGACGGGACTGTTCGACGCGGCGATGACGGCGACGGACCAGGTGCAGGTGGACAAGGAGCTGGCCGAGGCCCTGCATCCGCACCGGCGTCAGGACGGCACGGTGTGGATGCCGAACGTGTTCCGGTACCTGATCGCCCGGACACCCTGACGAAGGCGTTTCCGATGCAGGTGTGAATGGTGTGAAGAAAGCACCATGGTGTGCTTCTGGTTTCACCGAGTGGATCATGAACGCCTAGTGTGATCCACCGCTCGGGGGACCTACACATCTGCATACAGGAGTTGCTGTGCCGCACCACCAGACCGCGCTGCGCCTCGTCGCGCCCGTCGCCGTCCTCGCTCTGACGCTCACCGCCTGCGGGGGCGGCGACGACACCGCCGACGCGAAGAGCACGGGCACCGGCCGGGCCAAGGCCTCGCCGTCGCCGGAGCCCGCCTCCGGCGGCGAGATGGGGACCGGCGAGAGCGCCACGGGCAAGGTCGCGGAAGACCCGGGCGAGGTCACCTACGAGGTCCTGGCGCAGAAGGTGGAGGTGGGGACCGAGGCCGAGGCGGCGAAGGCCGTCTCCGAGCCGGACAAGGTCAAGGGCAAGGCGCTGGCCGTGGCGTACGTGAAGTACACGCACAAGAGCGGGCCCGCCCTCACCGAGGGCTCCGACGTGCACGACGGCACCACGGTCTTCGCCGACGGGCAGCGCGGCACCGTCCTCATCGGCGCCTCGGAGGACGCGGCGGGCTGCGAGGACCCGTACGACGTCGAGAGCTGGAAGCAGGGCGAGAGCCATGTCTTCTGCGAGACGTACGTGGTCCCGGCGAACGCCAAGAGCGTCGAGGTGCACTGGTCCGAGGAGGACGGCGAGCCGTTCATCTGGAAGTTCCCGAACGGCTGACCCGCTGGCCAACAGCACACCGCTGAGGGCGCCCCCCTCTGAACAAGGGGGGCGCCCTCAGTGCGGTTCGGGCCGGACGTCAGCCCATGAACTTCTTGAACTCGTCGGGGAGTTCGAAGTCCTTGCCGCCCTGCTGCGGCAGTCCGAAGGCGCTGCCGCCCTCGGCCGCGGCGGCCCGGCGGGCGGCCTCCTCCTGCTCCTGCTGCTTGCGCTTCATCGGGTTGCCGGAGCGCTGCTTGCCCTTGGCCTGCTTCTGCTTCTTCTTCGTCCGGCCGGGGCCGCCACCCATGCCCGGCATCCCCGGCATCCCGGGCATGCCGCCGCCCTGGGCCATCCGGGACATCATCTTGCGGGCCTCGAAGAACCGCTCGACCAGGTTCTTGACCGCGCTGACCTCGACACCGGAGCCCTTGGCGATACGGGCGCGGCGCGAGCCGTTGATGATCGTCGGCTCCTGGCGCTCGGCCGGAGTCATCGACTTGATGATGGCGGCCGTGCGGTCGACGTCCCGCTCGTCGAGGTTGTTGATCTGGTCCTTCATCTGGCCCATGCCCGGCAGCATGCCGAGCAGCTTGGAGATGGAGCCCATCTTGCGGACCTGCTCCATCTGGGCCAGGAAGTCGTCCAGGGTGAAGTCCTGGCCCTTCTTGGACGCCAGCTTGGAGGCCATCTTCTCGGCCTCTTCCTGGCTGAACGTCTTCTCCGCCTGCTCGATCAGGGTGAGCAGGTCACCCATGTCGAGGATGCGGGAGGCCATCCGGTCAGGGTGGAAGGCGTCGAAGTCGTCGAGCTTCTCGCCGTTGGAGGCGAACATGATCGGCTTGCCGGTGATCTGCCGGATCGACAGGGCCGCACCACCGCGGGCGTCACCGTCGAGCTTGGAGAGCACCACGCCGTCGAAGCCGACGCCGTCGCGGAAGGCCTCGGCCGTGTTGACGGCGTCCTGGCCGATCATCGCGTCGACGACGAACAGGATCTCGTCCGGGGAGACGGCATCGCGGATGTCCGCGGCCTGCTGCATCATCTCCTGGTCGATGCCGAGACGGCCGGCGGTGTCCACGATCACGATGTCGTGGACCTTGGACTTGGCGTGCTCGATGGAGTCCTTGGCGACCTTGACCGGGTCACCGACGCCGTTGCCCGGCTCGGGGGCGTAGACCGCGACACCGGCGCGCTCGGCGACGACGCTGAGCTGGTTCACGGCGTTGGGGCGCTGGAGGTCACAGGCGACCAGCAGCGGCGAGTGGCCCTGCTCCTTGAGCCAGCGGCCGAGCTTGCCCGCGAGGGTGGTCTTACCGGCACCCTGAAGACCCGCCAGCATGATCACGGTGGGGGGCTGCTTGGCGAAGCGCAGACGCCGGGTCTCGCCGCCGAGGATGGTGACCAGTTCCTCGTTGACGATCTTGAGGACCTGCTGGGCGGGGTTCAGCGCCTTGCTGACCTCGGCACCGAGAGCACGCTCCTTGACGTTCTTGATGAACGTCCGGACGACAGGAAGCGCGACGTCCGCTTCGAGGAGCGCGATCCGGATCTCGCGCGCCGTGGCGTCGATGTCCGCCTCGGAGAGCCGTCCCTTGCCGCGCAGGTTCTTGAAGGTCGCTGAGAGGCGATCGGAAAGAGTATCGAACACGGCGCTCGCGGTCCTCGGGGTCGGTGGCTACAGGGAATCGCCCTCCAGGGTATCCCGGCGTGACGAGTCGCCGGGTCGGCCTCACCCCCGCAGTGTCTCCTCCAGCTTCCGCGCCACCGAAGCCGCCTCGTCCCCGGGCAGGGGCGCGCCCTCCGGGCCGGTCACGTAGAAGGCGTCGACGGCGTTGGCGCCCAGCGTCGAGACGTGCGCGCTGCGCACCCGTACGCTCGCGTCCTCCAGGGCGCGGCCGATGCGGAACAGCAGGCCCGGCGCGTCCTGCGAGCGAACCTCGATCACCGTGGCCAGCCGGGAGGCGGCCGGGTGGACCGAGACCCGGGCCGCGGGGGCGACCACGCCCCGGCGGCGCGGATAGGCCGCGTCCCGTTCGGCGAGGCGGCCGGCGATGTCCAGGGAGCCGTCCAGGGCCCGGACCAGGTCCGAGCGCAGCCGGGCGGCCTGCGGCAGCGAGCCGTACTCGGCGGCGACCCGCCAGTCCAGCAGCAGGACGGACCCGTCGACGCCGTCCGGGAGGTGCAGGGAGCGCAGCTCGGCGGTGCGTACGGTCAGCCGGTGCATGGCGAGGACACCGGCCACCGCGGGCAGCACCCCGGGCTGGTCGGGGACGGCGATGAGCAGTTCCACGCCGAGCGGCTCGGGGTCGCCGGACGGCTCCTGCCCCGCGGGCGGCTCGGTCTGGGCGCGCAGGGCGAGCACGGGGCTGCCGGTGGCGGCCGCCTCCAGGGCGAGCCGCTCCTGCTCGGCGGTGGGCGCGGCCTCCTCCGGGTCGTCCGGGACGTCTCCGGCGAGCACGGCCGCGACCCGTTGGACCAGGTCGGCGACGAGCGAGCCGCGCCAGGACGACCAGGCGGCCGGGCCGGTGGCGAGCGCGTCGGCCTCAGTGAGCGCGTGCAGCAGCTCCAGGGTGCCCTGGGAGCCGACGGCCTCGGCGACGGAGCGCACGGTGGCCGGGTCCTCCAGGTCACGCCGGGTGGCGGTGTCGATGAGCAGCAGGTGGTGCCGTACGAGGGTGGCGATGACGGTCACGTCGTGGCGGTCGAAGCCGATGCGGGCGGCCACGTCCTTGGCGATGATCTCGCCGGCCACGGAGTGGTCCCCGGGCCAGCCCTTGCCGATGTCGTGCAGCAGCGCGGCGACCAGCAGCAGGTCGGGGCGGCTGACCCGGCGGGTGAACTCGGAGGCGCGCACCGCCGTCTCGATCAGGTGCCGGTCGACGGTCCACAGGTGTACGGCGTTGCGCTGCGGGCGGCAGCGCACCCGCTCCCAGTCGGGCAGCAGCCGGGTGATCAGACCCTCGGCCTCCAGCGCCTCCCACACCTCGATGGTCGGGCGGCCGGAGCCGAGCAGGGTGACGAGCTGTTCGCGGGCCTCGGCGGGCCAGGGCGTGGGCACCGGGCGCACGGTGGCCGCCAGGCGCCGCACGGCGTGCAGGGAGAGCGGGAGACCGGCCTGCGCGGCTGCGGCGGCCGCGCGCAGCGGCAGCACGGGGTCGCGCTCCGGACGCGCGGTGCGGGCGAGCACCACCTCGCCGTCCTGCTCCACCACGCCCTCGGCCAGCGGGGACCGCTCGGCGGTCGGTTTCCCGCCGCCCAGAGCACGCCCGCCGCCCAGCATGGCGCGCAGCCGGGGCCGCACGGCGCGCGAGCGCAGGACGCGTCCCACCTCGCGCCAGGTGACGTCACTGGCGTACGAGACGAGCCGGGCCGCCTCGTACACCTGCCGCAGCAGCGTGTCCGCGTCGAGCAGGCCGAGCTCGGCGGCCACCTGGTCCTGTTCCTGGAGGGCGAGCCGGTCGGTGGCGCGCCCGGTGGCCAGGTGCAGGGCGTCGCGGACGTCGAGGAGCCGGCGCCGGGCGTCGGCGAGGCCCTCGCGCGGGGCGTCGGCGAGCCAGGAGGCGGCGACGGCCCGCAGGGCGGTGGCGTCCCGCAGCCCGCCCCGGGCCTCCTTCAGATCGGGCTCCAGCAGGTACTGCAGCTCACCCTGGCGCTCGGCGCGCTCGGCGCACAGCTCCTGGAGTTCGGGCAGGCGCTTGGGCGCCTGGTTGCGCCAGTCGGCCAGGACGGCCGTGCGCAGCGATGCGGTGAGGCCGAGGTCGCCGGCGATGTGCCGGGCGTCCAGCAGGCCGAGCTGCACCTTGAGGTCCTCGCCGGCGGTCTTGCGGGCCTCGGCGGGTGTGCGGACGGAGTGGTCGAGGTCCAGACCCAGGTCCCACACCGGATACCAGAGCCGGTCGGCGAGGGCGGCGACCGCCTTGGTGTCACTGCCGTCGTGCAGCAGGAGCAGGTCGAGGTCGCTGCGCGGGGACAGCTCACCGCGCCCGTAGCCGCCGACGGCGACCAGTGAGGCCCCGCGCAGTCCCTCGGCGCCCGCCGCGAACAGGCCGGTCAGCCAGTCGTCGGTCAGTTCGGCCAGGGCCGCACGGCGCGGCGGCCCGGACCGCGTCTCCTCGGTGAGGAGACGCAGCCGGGCCGCCGCGTAGCCGCTGGGTCCCGAGTCCTCTGCTTCCTTCTGCACGTCCGTACCCGTCACCCGGCGACTCCTGTTCCGTTTTTCTGCTCGGGGCCTTCAGAGCGCGTCGGGACCGCGCTCGCCGGTCCTGACCCGTACGGCCGTCTCGACCGGGATCGACCAGACCTTGCCGTCACCGATCTTGCCGGTGCGGGCCGCCTTGACCACCACGTCGATCAGCTGCTCGGCGTCGTCGTCCTCGACCAGGACCTCGATGCGGATCTTGGGGACCAGGTCGACGGTGTACTCGGCACCGCGGTAGACCTCGGTGTGGCCCCTCTGACGACCGTAGCCGCTGGCCTCGGTGACCGTCAGGCCGTGTACTCCGAAGGCCTGCAGGGCCTCCTTGATCTCGTCGAGCCGGTGCGGCTTCACGACGGCGGTGATGAGCTTCATGCGTCCACCTTCTTGCTCGCGGCAGCGGCCACCGGGGCCGTGGCGGCGGTCTTGGCGGCACCGCCACCGGCGCCGCTGAAGTCGTATGCGGTCTCGGCGTGCTCGGCCTGGTCGATGCCGGCGACCTCGTCGTCCTCGGTGACCCGCATCCCGATCGTCTTGTCGAGGAGGAAGGCGAGGACCGCGGAGGCCACCAGGGAGTAGGCGAGGACACCGAAGACACCGGCGCACTGCTTCCAGAACTGGTCCAGACCGCCGCCGTAGAACAGGCCCGCGACGTCGGACTGGCCCTTGCCGGTGGCGAAGAAGCCGATGAGCAGGGAGCCGAGAATGCCGCCGACCAGGTGGACGCCGACCACGTCGAGGGAGTCGTCGTAGCCGAACTTGTACTTCAGCCCGACGGCCATGGCGCACAGCACGCCGGCGATGGCCCCGACCGCGATGGCGCCGAGCGGGGAGATCGCGCCGCCGGCCGGGGTGATGGCGACCAGGCCAGCGACCGCGCCGGAGGCGGCTCCGAGGGTGGTGAAGGCGCCGTGGCGGATCTTCTCGTAGGCGAGCCAGCCGAGGACGGCGGCGGCGGTGGCGACCTGCGTGTTGACGAACATCAGCGCGCCCACGCCGTCGTCGTTGCCGAGCCAGGAGCCGGCGTTGAAGCCGAACCAGCCGAACCACAGCAGACCGGCGCCGAGCATGACCAGCGGCAGGCTGTGCGGGCGCATCGGGTCCTTCTTGAAGCCGACGCGCTTGCCGATGACGAGGATGACGCCGAGCGCCGCGGCACCCGCGTTGATGTGCACCGCCGTACCACCGGCGAAGTCGATGACGCCCAGTTCGAAGGCCCAGCCGCCGGCGCCCCAGACCCAGTGCGCGACCGGGAAGTAGACGACCGTGGCCCACAGGGCGATGAACAGCGCCCAGGCGCTGAACTTCACGCGGTCCGCGAGGGCGCCGCTGATCAGGGCGGGGGTGATGATCGCGAACATCAGCTGGAAGACCAGGAACACGAACACCGGGATGGTGTATCCGGGCCACAGCTCCGTCAGGCCGATGTTGCTGAGGCCGACCCAGTCGGAGTTCCAGCCGATGAGGCTGCCGGAGTCGGTGCCGAACGCCATGGAGAAGCCGTACAGCACCCACAGGATGGTGACGATCCCGAGGCTGATGAAACTCATCATCAGCATGTTCAGGGTGCTCTTGACGCGGACCATGCCTCCGTAGAAGAAGGCCAGACCCGGCGTCATGAGCATCACCAGGGCGGAACAGATGAGCATGAACCCTGTGTTCGCAGCAGAGAGCTTGGGCGCTTCTGCGGCAAGGGTGATGGCTGGTGCCATCGGCGTCTCCTCGTCATTGGTACGGCCCCGTGCGGGCGAAGCCTCGAGCGGAATGAGGGGTGGGCCGGTTATGCGCCACGAGATTGGCGCAGCGCGGTTTCGGTGGAAGCCCCTCGTTGTTTCGCGGCCGTGACGAAGGCGCGTTCTGTGTTACGCGTCGATGAACTGCCGGATCGCGCGCGAGCCGATCGTTATCGTGGCGCAACCTTCGGCTTTCGGACAGCCGTGGGAACACAGGCCGGCCGCGGCCGGCCTTCCGACGACCTGGCATGGGGGAGCCGAGTCGGGCAGTTCGGGAGGGCCGGCCGCGGCCGGGGTTCTGGGGGTCGTACGGCTTGTCAGACCGCCTCGGCGGTCTCGGGCAGTTCGGCGGCGAGCCGCTCGGTGAGGTCGACGATTTCGCCGAGGTCGCCGAAGTCCCGGGCGGCGGTGTCGACCGTCTTGCGGATACGGGTGTTGACGCGCTCGGAGCGAACCTTCTTGGCGACCTGCATGGCCTCGGTGGCGAAGACCGTGCTCCGCTCGGGCTCGCGCCGCAGGAGGTGCACCGTGGCCATGCCGATCAGGTTCAGCGCGTAGGACCGCTGGTGCTCGTCGTCCTCGGCGAAGAGCTGTACGGCCCGGTTCATCAGGGGCTCGGCCAGCGAGGCGTAGGTGGGGCTGCGGCCGGCGACGTAGGCCAGGTCGCGGTACGAGTGGGAGTTCTCGCCGTACAGCTCGGCCTCGGAGAAGAAGCGGATCCAGTCGGGGTCCGGCTCGTCCCACTCGTCGGCCTCGGCGAAGGTGTCCTCGGCCATCCGGACGGCCCTCTTGCACTTGCCGGGCTGTCCCATGTTGGCGTAGGCGCGGGCCTCCATCGCATACAGCATCGACTGGGTGCGCGGGCTCGCGCAGTCCCGGCTGCCGTACTGGGCGAGGTGGATCAGCTCCAGCGCGTCGTCGGGCCGGCCGAGGTGGATCATCTGGCGGCTCATGCTGGACAGCACGTACGAGCCGAGGGGCCGGTCACCGGCCTCCTTGGCGGCGTGCAGCGCGAGGACGAAGTACTTCTGCGCGGTCGGCTGGAGCCCGATGTCGTACGACATCCAGCCGGCCAGCTCGGCGAGTTCGGCGGCGACCTTGAACAGCCGGCGGGTGGTGGACTCCGGCTGGGGCTCCTGGAGGAGGTCGGTCACCTCGTGCAGCTGGCCGACGACGGCCTTGCGGCGCAGGCCGCCGCCGCACTGGGCGTCCCACTGCCGGAACATCACCGTCGTGGACTCCAGGAGGTCCAGCTCGGGCCGGGAGAGCCGGCCGCGGCCACGGCCGGAGCCGCCCGCGGGCTCGGGCTCGGAGCGCGGGGCGGGCGGTGAGGGAACGAGCCAGCGCTGCATGGGCTCGATGAGGGCCGGGCCCGCGGACAGGACCAGCGAGCTCCCGAGGAAGCCGCGCCGCGCCAGCATCAGGTCGCTGCGCGAGAACTCGCTGAGCAGGGCCACGGTCTGCGGGCCCGTCCAGGGCAGGTCGACGCCGGTCGCGGAGGGCGACTGGCGGGCGGTGCGCAGCCCCAGGTCCTCGACGGAGACGACGACGCCGAAGCGCTCCGAGAACAGCTCCGACAGGATCCTGGGGATCGGCTCGCGGGGGTTCTCGCCGTCGAGCCAGCGGCGCACGCGGGAGGTGTCCGTGGAGATGTGGTTGGCGCCCAACTGCCGTGCCCTGCGGTTGACCTGGCGGGCGAGCTCGCCCTTGGACCATCCGCTGCGCACGAACCAGGAGGTGAGCAGCTCGTTCGGGCGCTTGCCAGCGTGCGTCGCGCTCGCAGCGTTCGTTCCGCTTCCGCCGTTGCCGCTCACTGGAACGCCCCCATCCCTGAGACCACTTGTCGCCGAGTGCGCCAAGCCCTATCAGCATGCCGGTTCGTACGGCCGTCCGTCCGGCCCTTGTCACCCTTCGAACGGAATGACGACTTGCCTCCGGCATACCCACGAGCGCATGTGCCCCCAGGACTCGTGCACACAAAGTAATCCTACGATCACCCGTCCAGCCACGGCTCACACGGAAACGCCACCATTCGCCACCCCATCGAATGAACTCACGTACGGCAACGCGCGATTGACTTGACACGGCACGAGCAGAAGCGGATGCAGTGACGCACTCGGGGGCGCACACCGCCGGGCACGCAACCGTGGGCACGTCCGGGCGCTGAATGAACCGACCACCGCCGGGCAGGCGGAAACAGAGAGTCACGCATCGCGATCGCAGCGTAACCACCGGTGCGGCGGACCCGTTGGAGGGGGCATGGGCTTCACGATCGGCATCAGCCGGGGCATGCGCGACATCCGGTCCGGCGCACGCCGCCGCGGCCGCACGTCGGACGGTACGGCCGTGGCCGAGTACACCGGCCTGTGGGGCTGGGACGTGGTGCCGGGCGCCCGGGCCTCGGCGGGCGCCTGCTCCTGCGGCCGCGGCGACTGCCCGGAGCCGGGCGCGCACCCGCTGGACTTCGCGCCGGTGCTCGCCGCCGGTGCGACGCTGGACGACGTGACCGACCTCTGGGGCGAGTTCCCCGGCGCCTCGGTCATGCTCCCGGTCGGCCGGGCGTTCGACGTCATCGAGGTGGGCGAACCCGCCGGCTGCCGCGCGCTGGCCCGGCTGGAGCGTATGGGCCTGCCCGTCGGCCCGGTCGCGGCCACCCCGGACGGCCGTGCCCACTTCTTCGTCGCCCCCGGCGCCGCCGCCGATCTGCCCGGTCTGCTCTACCGCATGGGCTGGGACGACCCGGCCTCCCTCGACCTGCGCGGCCTCGGCCCCGGCGCGCACATCACGGCGCCGCCCTCCGACCGCGGCGGCCTCGGCCCGGTCCGCTGGCTGCGCTCCCCCGCGCTGGACTCGGCCTCCCGGCCGCCGGAAGCCCGTCTGGTGCTGGGCACACTGGCCTACGTGGCCCACCGGTCACGGGCTGAGTGAGAGGCCCCCCACAGCGCGGCGAGGACACAGAGCGAAGCGCCCGGCCCCGACTGCACCTCGGGGGCGGGCGCTTCTCGCGCAGGTACGGTTCTTCGCAGGTCGCGCCTCGGCTGGTACCGAGTTCACTCCCCGATAAGGGCGTCAACGAACGCCTCCGGCTCGAACGGAGCCAGGTCGTCCGCGCCCTCGCCGAGTCCGACGAGCTTGACCGGCACGCCCAGCTCGCGCTGGACCGCGACCACGATGCCGCCCTTGGCCGTGCCGTCCAGCTTGGTGAGCACGATGCCGGTGATGTCGACGACCTCGGAGAAGACGCGCGCCTGGACCAGGCCGTTCTGGCCGGTGGTGGCGTCCAGGACGAGCAGCACCTCGTCGACTGGGGCCTGCTTCTCCACGACCCGCTTCACCTTGCCGAGCTCGTCCATGAGACCGGTCTTGGTGTGCAGGCGGCCGGCGGTGTCGATGAGCACGACGTTCGCGCCCATCTCCTTGCCCTCCTTGACCGCGTCGAAGGCGACGGAGGCGGGGTCGCCGCCCTCCGGTCCGCGCACGGTGTGGGCGCCGACCCGCTCGCCCCAGGTCTGGAGCTGGTCGGCGGCGGCGGCCCGGAAGGTGTCGGCGGCGCCGAGGACCACGCTCTGGCCGTCGGCCACCAGGACGCGGGCGAGCTTGCCGGTGGTGGTGGTCTTGCCGGTGCCGTTGACGCCGACGACCATGACGATGCCCGGCTTGCGGTCCTCCGGCTCGGTCTTGACCACGCGGTCCATGTCGCGGCCGACCAGGGTGACGAGCTCCTCGCGCAGCAGGGTGCGCAGCTCCTCGGGGGTGCGGGTGCCGAGCACCTTCACACGCTCGCGCAGCCGCTCGACCAGTTCCTGGGTGGGCTGCACGCCGACGTCGGCCGTGAGCAGCGTGTCCTCGATCTCCTCCCACGTGTCCTCGTCGAGGTGCTCACGCGACAGCAGGGTGAGCAGCCCCTTGCCGAGGGCGTTCTGCGAGCGGGAGAGCCGGGTCCGCAGCCGGACCAGACGGCCGGCGGTGGGTTCCGGGATCTCGATCTGGGGGGCTTCGGCGGGCGGCTCCTCGACTACGACCGGAGCCGAGCCGTCCGGGAGATCCACCTCCTCTATCGTGCGCCGCGGTTCCTCCCGCGGCGTCTCGGCCTCGTCGCCGACGTGCGGCTCGGCCGGTGGGGCGGTGATGTCGGGCGCTGCGGGCGGGGGCGGGGGCAGCTGCTTCTTGCGCCGGCTGCCGACGATGAGCCCGCCGAGCGCGCCGAGCACGACCACGGCGATGACTACAGCAAGGATGACGATGTCCATAACGGGTCCAGTATCGGTCATGGGCCCCCGGGCACCCCGCTCGCGCCGCCCCGCGGGGCGGCGGGGCGCCGGATCTCCACACCCCTGGCTGCCTGACGCATCGTCAGCTAACGTCCCCCGGACACCCGCCCGGTGGAGGGAGACGCCGCCATGCCCGTCACGGTCGCACGCTTCAACCTCGTCGCTCCGGGGGCCTCCCCCGCCGAGCTCGGCGCCCGGTACCGGGCGGCCCTGGAGATGGCCGCGTACGCCGACGACCGAGGTGTCACCACGGTCCAGACGGAGGAGCACCACGGGGCCGAGAACAACTGGCTGCCGTCTCCGTTCGCCTTCGCCGGGGCGGTCTTCGGCGCCACCCGGCGGATCGCGGTCACGGTCTCGGCGATCATCGGCCCGCTGCACGACCCGCTGCGGCTGGCCGAGGAGATCGCCGTGCTGGACCTGCTGAGCGGGGGCCGGCTGGTGACGGTCGCCGGGATCGGGTACCGGCGCGAGGAGTACGAGCTGTTCGGCGTGGACTTCGCCCGGCGCGGTCGGCTCCAGGACGAGCTGCTGGAGACCCTGCTGGAGGCGTGGACCGGCGAGCCCTTCTCCTACCGGGGCCGGACGGTCCGCGTCACCCCGCGCCCGTTCACCGACCCGCACCCGCTGCTCCTGGTCGGCGGCTCCTCGAAGGCCGCCGCCCGCCGGGCCGCCCGGCTCGGCCTGCCCTTCTTCCCCAGCGCGCACCTGCCGGAGCTGGAGGCGTACTACAAGGAGCGGCTCGCCGAGTACGGCACCGAGGGCTGGGTGATGATGCCCGCCGCCGAGACGCCTCTGCTGCACGTGGCCGAGGACCCCGACCGGGCCTGGGCGCAGTACGGGCGGCACTTCCTGCACGAGGCGCGGACGTACGCCTCCTGGCAGTCGGGCGGAGTGCGCTCGGCGGTGAAGTCGGGCGCGACGACGGTCGAGGACCTGCGCGCGGAGGGCGTGTACCGGATCCTCACCCCGGACGCGTGCGTGGCGCTCGGGCTTGACTCCTACGTCCTGCATCCGCTGTCGGGCGGAATGCCGGTGGAAGAGGGGTGGCGGAGTCTGCAGCTGTTCTGCGAGCGGGTGCTGCCGGGGCTGGCGGGCTGACGCCCCCGCGGCGTTCCCGGGGGTGCGACGGCCGGGCCGCTTCTGGGCCCGGCGTCCTGATCCGGTGAACGACAGACCGCCGCCCCGGCTCGGGCAGTGGCCGAACCGGGGCGGCGGCGGGTTACGGGGAGAGGGGCAGCGGGGACTTTGGCCCTTCTCCCCGAGTCGCGGGACGGGCCTAGCCCATCTCCTCCAGGGCCTTGCCCTTCGTCTCCTTGACGAACTTCAGGACGAACGGGATCGAGAGCGCGGCGAACGCGGTGTAGATCACGTAGGTGACGGAGAGGTTCCAGTCGGCCAGGGACGGGAAGCTCGCGGTGATGGCCCAGTTGGCGATCCACTGCGCGGCGGCGGCCACGCCCAGTGCGGCGGCGCGGATCCGGTTGGGGAACATCTCGCCGAGCATGACCCAGACGACCACACCCCAGGACAGCGCGAAGAAGAGGACGAAGATGTGCGCGGCGATCAGGGCGATCCAGCCCTGCGTGGCCGGCAGCTTGCCGTCGACGAGGTGGTAGGAGAACGCCCAGGCCTCCAGCGCCAGGCCGACGACCATGCCGACCGAGCCGATGATCGCGAGCGGCCTGCGTCCGATGCGGTCGACGAAGATCATCGCGATGACGGTGCCGAGGATGTTGATGATCGACGTGGTGAAGGAGTAGAAGAACGAGTCCGCGGGGTCGACGCCGACCGACTGCCACAGCGTCGCGGAGTAGTAGAACGCCACGTTGATGCCGACGAACTGCTGGAAGACCGACAGGCCGATGCCGATCCAGACGATCGGCTTGAAGAAGAAGCTGCCGCCGAGCAGGTCCTTGAAGCTCGACTTGTGCTCACTCTTCATGGCGCCCTCGATCTCGGCGACACGGGCGTCCAGGTCGACGTCCTTGCCCTCGACCTCGGTGAGGATCTCCCGGGCGCGCTCGTGCTTGCCGACGGAGATGAGGAAGCGCGGCGACTCGGGGATGGCGAAGGAGAGCAGCCCGTAGAGGATGGCCGGGACGACCATGACGCCGAGCATGACCTGCCAGGCCTCCAGGCCCATCAGCTTGCCGCGCTGGTCACCGTCGGCGGCGTTCAGCAGACCCCAGTTGACCAGCTGCGACACGGCGATGCCGATGACGATCGCGGCCTGCTGGAAGGAGCCGAGCCGGCCGCGGTAGGCGGGCGGGGCGACCTCGGCGATGTAGGCCGGGCCGATCACGGAGGCCATGCCGATGGCGAAGCCACCGACGACGCGCCAGAAGGCGAGGTCCCACAGGGCGAAGGGGAGCGCCGAGCCGACGGCGCTGACAGTGAAGAGGACCGCGGCGATCTGCATGCACCGGATGCGGCCGATGCGGTCGGCTATGCGGCCGGCGGTGGCGGCGCCGACGGCGCAGCCGATGAGGGCGATGGCGATGACCTGGGCGAGGGCCGCGGAGCCGACGTCATAGCGGTCACGGATGGCCTCGACGGCGCCGTTGATCACGGAACTGTCGTAGCCGAAGAGGAAACCGCCCATCGCGGCCGCCGCCGCGATGAAGATGACGTGCCCGAGATGATCGGGGTGAGCCGTCCTGGCTCCTGACTTGGGTGCCTGCGCTGTGCTGGTCACGTGTACTCCTCGGGCCACCGGCAACGCTGCCGGAGGGGATCTGCCCTTCGAGGTCCACCTGAAGGTACCTGAAGGTAAAAGGAACGTTGCCGAGACTATGCCTTCAAGTTTCGAAGTCAATAGGGCGACTGCTGTGAATCCGAAGCAGAAGTGTGGCGGCTGTGTGTTCAAGTGTTGAAGTCATAGAGAAGCGCAGGTGAGACCAGTGTAGAGCGCACGCATCTAGCGGAGGCGCTGGCTGATGACCTTCGACACACCGTCGCCCTGCATGGAGACGCCGTAGAGCGCGTCGGCGACCTCCATCGTGCGCTTCTGGTGGGTGATCACGATCAGCTGGGAGGCTTCCTGGAGCTCCTGCATGATCCGGATGAGCCGCTGGAGGTTGGTGTCGTCGAGCGCGGCCTCGACCTCGTCCATGACGTAGAAGGGGCTGGGCCGTGCCTTGAAGATCGACACGAGCATCGCGACCGCCGTCAGCGACCGCTCCCCGCCCGAGAGCAGTGACAGCCGCTTGACCTTCTTGCCCGGCGGACGCGCCTCGACGTCCACGCCCGTGGTGAGCATGTTGTCGGGGTCGGTCAGGATCAGCCGTCCCTCACCACCCGGGAAGAGACGGGAGAACACGCCCTCGAACTCCCGGGCCGTGTCCCGGTAGGCCTCGGTGAAGACCTGCTCGACGCGCTCGTCGACCTCCTTCACCACCTGGAGGAGGTCCGCCCGCGTCTTCTTCAGGTCTTCCAGCTGCTCACTGAGGAACTGGTGGCGTTCCTCCAGCGCCGCGAACTCCTCCAGGGCGAGCGGGTTCACCTTGCCGAGCTGCTGGTAGGCACGCTCGGCCGACTTCAGGCGCTTCTCCTGCTCAGCCCGGAGATACGGCCTCGGCCGGTTGCGCGGGTGCTCCGGGTCCTCCGGCAGTTCCTCGCCCTCGGCGGGGGGCGAGGGCGGCACGAGCTGGTGCGGTCCGTACTCCGCCACCAGTCCGGCCGGTTCGACACCCAGCTCCTCCAGCGCCTTGGTCTCCAACTGCTCGATGCGCAGCCGCTTCTCGGCGCCGAGTACCTCGCCACGGTGGACCGAATCCGTCAACTTGTCGAGTTCCGCCTTGAGATCGCGCCCCTCGGTGCGGGCACGGGCGAGTTCCTGCTCACGCAGGGCCTTGGCGGCCTCGGCGGCGGTGCGCTCCTGATCGGCACGGGCCAGGGAGACCTCGACGTGCGCGAGCAGCTGCCTCGCCCCCGCGCCGACGGCCTCGGCGACGGCCGCCTCGTGCCGGAGCCGGGCCCGTCGCTGCTCGGCACGCGCGCGTGCCTCGCGTTCCGCGCGGGCGGCCCGGTCCAGCGAGTCGGCCCGTCCGGCCAGGCCCTTGACGCGTTCCTCGTGCGTACGGGCCTGAAGGCGGGCTTCCATCTCGGTCTGGCGTGCGTTGGCGCCGTCGGCTGCGAGCCGGTCCCGGACGGAGGTGTCGGGCTCCTCCTCGATCGGCATCTCCTCGGCGACGGCGAGCCGCTCGGCGAGTTCCTCGACCTCCTGGAGCGCGTTGTCGAGGGCGTCCTGGGCACGGGCAGCGGCCGCGGTGGCACGTTCCGCCTCACCGGTGGCCCCGCGCGCCTGGCCCGCTAGCCGCCCGAGCTGCTGGGCGACGGCCGACTTCTCCCGGTCGGCGGCCCGGCGCCGCTCCCCCAGCTCCTCGACGAGCGCGGCGGCGTCCCGGCGCCGGCCGACGGCCGCGTGCTGGGCCTCGGTGAGCTCCTCACAGCGGACGGCGAGCTCTTCCAGCTCGGCCGCCGCCTCGTCGACGGAGGCCTGCACTTCGAGAAGGCTGGGGGCGCCGGCGGAGCCGCCGTGGGCGAAGTGGGCGCCGAGGAGGTCGCCTTCGGCGGTCACGGCGGTGAACTCGGGGTGGGCGTAGACGAGGTCCTCGGCGTCTTCGAGGGTGTTGACGACGACGATGCCGTGCAGCAGCCGTCGGACGGCCGGCATGAGGTCGGAGGGGCCGCGGACCAGGTCCGCGGCGAAGGTGTGACGCGCGTCTGCGGATCCGTTGTGGTCATTCGCGCCCGCGCGGCGGCAGCCGCATGTCTGATACAGCCCCGCGCCCCTGAGGGCGTCATCTCCTGCCAGGAGCAGGGTGGCCCGGCCCCCGTCCTGTTTGCGCAGGAGTCTGATCGCGTCCGCCGCGGAGGCAGGGGTCGTGACGGCGATCGCGTCGGCTGCCGCCCCGAAGGCCGCAGCGACGGCGACCTCGTGGCCCGGGGTCACCGTCAGCAGCTCCGCCGCCGGGCCGAGCAGACCGGACAGGCGGTCCTTGGCCGCGAGCAGTATGCCGGTGCCGTCCTTGCGGCGCAGGCCGAGGGCGAGGGCCTCGTGGCGGGCCTGGGTCGCGGCGCGCTTGCGTTCCGCCGCCGTGGCCGCCTCGCGGGCCGCCGTGAGGGCGGACTCGGCCTCGGCGAGCTGCCGCTTGGCCGCCTCGTGCTGCTCGGCGAGCTCCAGGTCGCCGGCGTCGAGGCCGTCGACCTCCGCCTTGAGCCCCTCGTACTCCTCCTGCGCGGCGACGGCACGTTCCTGCGCCTCGTCGCGGGCCGCGGCCAGGCGTTCGATCTCGGCCTGGGCGGAGGCGGCTCGGGAGCGGGCGGCGTTGACCTGGCCGCTGAGCCGGGCCAGTCCCTCACGCCGGTCGGCGATGGCCCGGGCGGCGTCCTTCAGGCGCCGTTCCTCCTGGGTGAGCGCGCGTTCGAGTTCGGCGCGGTGGGCGACCGTGTCCTCCAGCGCCCGTTCGGCCGCCTCCAGGGCCGCCTCCAGCTCGGCCTCCTGCTCGCGGATGCGGGCGGCCTCGCGTTCCATGTCCTCGGGGTCACGGCCGCGCCGCTCCTCGGGGGGTGCGGAGGTGGCGCTCTTCACCCGGGCGTCGGCCAGCGAGATCGTGCCCCGTACGCGTTCGGCGAGCTGGGAGAGCTCGTACCAGGTCTGCTGGGCGCGCTGGAGCCGCGGGGTGAGCCGCCGTACCTCGTCCTCCAGGAGGGCCTCGCGCTGGAGCGCCTTGCGCAGTTCCTGTTCGGCGGACTCCTTGCGCTCCTTCAGGGCGGCCTCGTCGGCGACCTCGGCTTTGAGGGCCTCCCGCAGCCGCACGAGGTCGTCGGCCAGCAGGCGCAGACGGGCGTCGCGCAGGTCGGCCTGGATGACGGCGGCCCTGCGGGCGACGGCGGCCTGGCGGCCGAGGGGCTTGAGCTGCCGTCTGAGCTCGTCGGTGAGGTCCTGCACGCGCGCGAGGTTGGCCTGCATCGCGTCCAGCTTGCGCAGCGCCTTCTCCTTGCGCTTGCGGTGCTTGAGGACGCCGGCGGCCTCCTCGATGAAGGCGCGCCGGCCCATGGGGTCGGCGTGCAGGACGGAGTCGAGCTGGCCCTGCCCGACGATCACGTGCATCTCGCGGCCGATGCCGGAGTCGGAGAGGAGCTCCTGGATGTCCAGGAGGCGGCAGGTGTCGCCGTTGATCTGGTACTCGCTGCCGCCGTTGCGGAACATGATCCGCGTGATGGTGACCTCGGCGTACTCGATGGGCAGGGCCCCGTCGGAGTTGTCGATGGTCAGGGACACCTCGGCGCGGCCCAGGGGCGGGCGGCCGGTGGTGCCGGCGAAGATGACGTCCTCCATCTTGCCGCCGCGCAGCGACTTGGCGCCCTGCTCGCCCATGACCCAGCTGAGCGCGTCGACGACGTTGGACTTGCCCGAGCCGTTCGGTCCGACAACGCACGTGATACCCGGCTCGAACCGGAGGGTGGTCGCGGAGGCGAACGACTTGAACCCGCGGAGGGTCAGGGCCTTGAGGTGCACGCCGCCGGACTCTACCGCCCGGGTCGGTCTCACTCCATGAACCCACGGTTTCGCCGCTGAACGCGCAGGGCACATCAGACGTTAAAGACGGTGAAAGGATGCGGGGGCAAGCAAGGCAAGAAAGAAGGGACGCCGACGGGGCGTCCCTTGCACTTCAGACAACTAGGCGGTTGTGACGGGCGGCCCAACCACTGCTGTGCTGTTGTGGAGCGGTGCAGTGATCAGGTGAGCGCAGGCTCCGCCTGGTGTGCGTCAACGCTCTCCATGATCCTGTCGTGAGAAGCGGCAGCCGTCAGCGCTTCGTTCTCCGCCTGGATTCGTCCGAGCTCGGATTCCAGGTCCTGGACGCGCTGCTGGAGCCGTCGCATCTCGGCGAGGAGTCGAGGGTCGGAGCCGCCGACGTAACCGAGAAGCGCCTTTGCCATGATGGATGGTCCTCCACAATGCGTGACCGACCGCTGCGGTGTGGGTCGTGAGGGATTCGCACCCGCGGTCTGGCAGGGCCTGGAGTTGTGCTGCCGTTCAGCCATGCCAAACAGCTAAGGTGCGCGGGGCTTTCAGCGTCTCACCAAAAAGTTTGACGGTCAACACGATCACGCCCCGTATTGGGGGCGGCCCGGGCACGCGCGGCCTGGAACGGCCGTACTGCGGCTTCTGCGGGGCCCTCGGGGCGTGGCGATCATCTTTGCGGGTGGAGCCTGCCGAGGCAAGCGGTTCTCGGCAATCACCAGCGAGTTTCCTTCCGGGACGGTCGTCCGCGAGCCGTCCGCGGGCGGCCTCGGGGGCCGCCCGGCGGGTGCGCTCAGCGGATGGCGAAGCCGTCGTAGCCGCCGCGCGGTGTGTCCCAGATCTCGGTGACGCCGTCCACGCGGCCGGGCGTGTCGTCACTCTGGAGCCACTCCAGGAGCCCCTCGCAGCCCTCGCGCCCGCCCTCCGCGACCACTTGGACCCGCCCGTCGCCCAAATTGAGAGCAAAGCCACTCAGGCCGCCGATCTCCAATGCCTTGGCCCGCGTGAACCAGCGGAAACCCACACCTTGGACGCGTCCACGCACCCAGGCGACCAATCGCACATCCTCGCTCATGCTTGCAACCTAACCGCCCAATCCCCCTCCGGACACTTCCTCCACTTGCGCCATGCGGTACCGTCCCCCCTCAACGAATCTCATATGAAACTCACACGATCGAGTGAGTTTGGTGTTGATCTCGAGGACGAGTCGACCGCCAGGACGAGGAAGGCCAGGACATGGGACGCCACCGACGCTCCGACGCCGGCCGCGCCGCCACGGGCCGCGCCACGGGAATCACCCACGCCGACGGCTTCGCGGAGGGTCACGATCCGCTGTACCCCACCGCGGACGACGCCCCGACGATGGGCATCGCGCCCTATCTGAACCCGGAGGCATACGCCGGCAGCTACGCCAAGAGCGAGGCCTACCTGTTCGGGGCGGAGGAGTCCGCCGCGGGTGACCGCTACGGCGACACGGCCGTCTTCGCGAGCGACGGCTTCATGAGTGACGGCTTCACGCCCGACGGCGGCTCCCGCCGCCCGGGATCGCACCGCCGCCGCAAGAAGACCGCCCGGCCCATGCGCACCGGCCTGCTCGGCGTCTCCGCCGCCGTCGCCCTCGGCACGGTCGCGGTCGCCACCGGCGCCGTGCCCGGCCTCGACAACTACAAGCTCGGCGGAGGCGGCGGGGCCGACAAGGTCCAGGCCGGGAACACCCCGACAAACACCCCGGTCGAGCAGGGCGGCACCTCCGGCAGTGCCGAGAGCCGGGACGACACGTCCACCAGCCGGGACGCCGAGCGCTCCGGCTCCCCCTCGCCCTCCGCCTCGAAGTCCTCCGCCGCGCCGACGAAGACGCCGGAGAAGCCGGAGAAGACGCAGGAGAAGACCCCGGAGCGGAAGAAGCCGACGGCCACTCCGAGCGAGAAGCCGGACAGCACGCCCTCCCGTACGGCCACCAAGGCTCCGAAGGCTCCCGGCGCCTCCGCCGCCCTGGCCGGCGAGTCCGCCGCCGCGGCCCAGGTGCTCAGCCTCGTGAACGAGGAGCGGGCCAAGGTGGGGTGCAGCCCGGTCGCCGCCAACAGCGCCCTGACCGGTCTGGCCCAGAGTTACAGCGAGGACATGGCCGCGCGGGGCTTCTTCGACCACACCGACCCGGACGGTCGCACGCCGTGGGACCGGGCCGAGAAGGCCGGGATATCCAACCTGGGCGGCGAGAACATCGCCCGCGGGCAGGCCGACGCCGCGGCCGTGATGGACGCCTGGATGAACAGCCCCGGCCACCGCGCGAACATCCTGAACTGCGACTTCAAGACGCTGGGCGTCGGTGTCGAGTTCGGCTCGGGCGGCCCGTGGTGGACCCAGAACTTCGGCTACTGAGATAGTCGCAGGTCAGAGGCCTAGGAGACCCCTGGGGCCGTCTCGGGGCCGTCACTGGATGACCCCTCATCCTCGAAGACCCGATCAACGGCGGCCCGGGTCCGTGTCTCGCTCGACGGCATCAGGTGCGTGTACGTACGCAGGGTGAAGCCGGGGTCATGGTGGCCCAGGTACGCACTCTGACCGGGGGAACGTCGCTGCAACTCATCGCTCAGGCAACCGGCCGCTCCCGGAGAAGATCGACAGCCAGGCTGCCCGTCTGCGTAAGAGCGACGTCCGCTGTTTCAGGCGGTCATCCAGCTGTGTCGAGCTGCGTCGCGAGCTGATCCAGGGACGACTGCCAGCCTCCGCAGGCACTGTCGGCGGTCGCGGGGTCGGCCATGACGTGGGTGAACACCAGGAGACAGCTGCCCCCTTCGTCGCGCAGCTCGAACCTGAGATGATCGTCGAACTCCCTCTCCTTGCCGTCCGGGTCGTGCTCGTCGAAGGCGAACAGCCGCGGCGGGTCGAAGTCGGTGATGGTGGCCGAGTAGATCGTGCCCTCGCCGTCGTCGAAGGTCATGCGACCGCCGGTCCTGGGCTCCAGCCCCGTCACCCGAAACGGATACCACTGGCTCAGCTGCTGGGGATCGGTGACCGCCAGCCAGACCTTGTCGCGGCTGTGCTTCAGATGACGTTCGAACTGCAGGGCAGGCCGGCCGTCGAAGGTGGTGACATTGGTCGCGCTCATGACTTCACGGCTCCTCGGTTGGCCGACGCGGCTGTTCCTCGGGGGCGTCCGGCATCGTTTCCAGGTGTCGTTCCAATGCGTCCAGGCGTTCGGTCCACAGTCGGCGATACGGCGCGAGCCAGGCGTCGAGATCGGCCAACGGCTCCGGGCGGAGCTCGTACCAGCGGCGCTGCGCTTCCGGTCGGACCGTGACCAGCCCGGCCTCACGCAGCACCCGGAGATGCTTGGACACCCGCGGCTGACTCATCTCCAGTTCGCGGGCAACCTCCCCCACCAGTCGGGGGCGGCCGAGCAGCAGCCCGAGGATCCGTCGCCGTGTGGGGTCGGCCAGCACTTCGAACGGCAGGGACACACCTTGACCATACTCCATCAGTTATATAACGGCAACGGCATGAAGGAGTCCGGCTCATCTGACCGCCGTGCGGGCTCCGCCCACCCGGGCATGATCGGGCGGACAGGCCCCAAGCCGGGACCAGAGGCCGCCAGGGCACGAGGTACAGGTTTCTCCACGCCATCAAGCCCCGGCTGCGCTCCGCTCCGCCGGGCGCGCTTCCCGGCTCCGC